>NZ_BORB01000030.1:0-55345 GCF_018332955.1 Lederbergia ruris | reverse complement strand
ACAATCATTTTTCGGAAATCATCGTTATACCGTTTCCCATTATTTTTCTTACTCATCGGACACATCCTCCTTAAAAGTCATTGTATAAATTTAACTTAGATGTGTCCATGAAACTATACTAGCATCAATTATTTTTCTTTTTAATAATAAGAGGTAGAAATACATAAAATTCATTGGAAACCTTGGCGCTTAAATATAGATCAGCTATATCCTTTTACACTCCAACTGCGTTATCTTAAAAATGCGCCGAAAACTTTAATTATGATGATGCTCGATCTTTAACGAAACAGTGTATGCTATTGTAGGCAATAAATGTATAAACGAAATGTTTTGATTCAGTATTTTAAATAATTCCATTTTGTTATATTTCCATTAATCTAATTTAAAAAAAGATTTTCAGTAAAAAAAGGAATTAAAAGTCTTTCTGAAGGTGTTTTAACAACTAAATCCATTATTAACCACAAGGCAACGCTTCCTATTACAGTAGTATTAAAAGCAAATTTGTAAGGACTTCCCTTATTAATTTTATTTGAAGCTATACCGTAAATTATAAAATTTAAAATCAAAAGATTTCTAATAAGACGATAAAAGTGAACATTCATGATAAATAGTGGTATAAAAACAGTTGATAGTACATTAATCCAAAAAATCAAATTACTAAAATTTAGATCCCTATAACCACTTTCATTAATAAGTTCATGACCTTCCGTTGAATTAGATTTACGTGCTATAATTTTCCGAGCCCAATTAAGAAGCAAAAGATTCGTTATTTGTAATAATACCGGGATTAAAAAGCCGATATCAGTACTAGTACTCAAGTATTTTTCTGCCTTTTCCACATCAACCAAATTTATTATCTGCTGTATAAAAGGGATCTGATTATTATTAAGGACAATTACTATAGAAAAAAAGATTGTTAAAACTGCAATAGTTTTTATTAATTTATTTTTATGTTTTGTATTAACAAATATCAAAATAGCATAAAATATAAATGATGTATGAACCGCTGTAGCGACGAAAACTAATATTAAAAATTTTAATTTACCTTTAAACGAATCCTTTTCTAAAAATATTATAGCTACTAGAAGGATGGTCATTGCAATAAAGTTACGAAACTGCTCACTATCGATAATCATAGGATACATTATATACAATAGAAAGACATAGTTTGAATTACAGCTATATCTTTGAATTACTACTTTATAAATTATTATAAAACATATTCCGGTAAGAATGACTCGGAAGGTGAAAAAGTCTAATTTAAAGAGTGTACCAGCCTTCATAAGAGCAGTGTACAGAACCTGTAAATTATCAAAAAGCCCAGTTATACTAATTTCACCGTAATGTCTAAGGTAGTTATCATAATCGCTCCAAAAGGTATAGCCTGGACCAGCATTTCCGACTAATAATATTATTACAATTATAGTAATTATTGTTAATATTTTTGAACCCTTATTTCTAAACGCGAATATTAAGTTTAGGAATAATATTAAAAGATACACAAATAGAGTCATTTTTTTTCCTGCTTTTTATTTATATATTTGTTTAACTTTCATTAAAGAAACTAAACTACCACTTTTCCCCAAAGAGGGAATTATTAAGCTTTAACATATTCAATAATAGCTTACTCTTTCCGTTTCCATAAAGAAACGTGAACAGAGCTTGACTTGGGCTTTTCCTGAATATTTCCATTAAGCATTTATTATCTAGTTTATAATGAAGATGTGAATTTTCCCTGAGTGAAGATATTAATTGTATCTTTTCTTCCTTGTTTAAATTACAATCTTTATGCAAGAGCTGATATGTGATTATACTCATAATATATTTATTAATTGTACAGATAATCTCAATGTTATTTTCTTTAGTTTGATCTAGTTTTCTCCAGATTCTCTCTTCAGTTTTTGCAGTAGATATTAATGAATCAACTTTATTTAAATTGAACTTCCGTGAGGTTGAGGATGCATTTCTTCTAAAATGTGTATAACAAATATTCGGATTTAACACCAATACTTTTGTGTTAAGAAAGGCACGCATTGTAAAATCAGCATCCTCACTTCCAAATTTCATTTCTTCATCAAATTTAATCCCATTATCACGTATCATTCTAGTTCTATATAGACCATTCCAAACATTAATAAGTGTACCAAAGGATCTAATAAAAAAATAGTTTGTCTTTAATTCAGCATCTTTGTAAACTAATAACTCAGGTATGTTTGTTTCCCTCTCCCGTACTACTTCACCATTGTCAAGTACATCGACAAGTTTTCTACCAAATTTCACCATGTCGGCATTAAACTCTTTTGCCAATGTATAATTAGCCTCTAACAAATCTTGGGAGTAGAAATCATCATCATCACAAAATGCAATATACTCTCCTTTTGCAATATTTAGCCCACTATTTCTAGCTGCACAGATACCACCATTAGTATCATGATGAATAACTCTTATTCTAGAATCATTTCCACTTAACTTGTCACATAGTTTCCCACTATTATCATTAGATGCATCATTGACTAGAATCAACTCAAAGTCTGTAAAAGTTTGTTCTAATATACTTTGTACAGCTTCTTGTAAAAAGTCTTCAGAATTGTATACAGGCATAACAACACTAATTTTCACCATTTTATTTCTCCTTAAAATAATAAGCTAATTTTCCACAATATGAGGAACACCGACTTGAACCTTACTTTAATCAAGATTGTTCAAACTTTTGACGGTAAATCTCCCTTTTGCATTTCTAAATTCTTTAATAAAACCTCCCTTAAGATTGTAGAAGAAGTTCCTTTAGTATAAGAAAAGTACCTAACACTAACATTTCTCTTTGCAAATTCCCTTTCATACTCTTCCCACTTAGGAGTACCTTTCCAATCGTCCCCTTTAAAAATGACATCAAACTTCAAGTCGTTCCAAGCGGCCAACTTATTAGTATTATTTTCCGCTACCACTTTATCAACGTATTTTATTGATTCGACTATCTTTATTCGCTCATCAAAGGATACTATAGGTCTTTTATTCTTCACCCTAGAAACCTCGTCATCAGTGGTAACACCAACTATTAAATATTCACATTGGGACTTTGCCTTTTTTAATATATTTAAATGCCCCACATGAAATAAGTCGAATACACCTGTTGTATAACCTATTTTATATTTTTTCATAAAAAAAACCACCTATTCCTACACATTTTATTTTATTTGATCTAAGATATATTCCGCTACTTTTTGTGACGCCTGTCCAGTCTCTTTTGTTCCATAAAAGTTCAATATCTCCTTGCAATTTCTTCCAGTGCTTCCCCATTCTATATTTTTCAAAAGCTCAATTAATTCTTCATTATTTTCTGCAATCCAATATGGTGAATTATTTAAATCAAAATATAGTCTTTTGCCCCCCATTATATATTTTTCCCTGTCGGGCTGAAATAATATAATTGGTTTGTTGAGTAATGCGAAATCTCCTGCACTGGAAGAATAATCTGTTATGAGAAAATCTGATATTAATAATAATTCGTTCATATCATCAATTAAATTACCATTAATTATTTTTTCATTATTTTCTGGAATGTTATCTAAACCTCTAATAGAACTATGTGCTCGCACAATGCAGATCCATTCATTTTTTGTGAGATCCTCTAGTTCTTTAATGGTATTAAGCAAATTAAAAGTACTGGGTTGAAGTTTGTTTTCGTTTACTGCATTATGTCTGTAGGTTGGTGCATACAACAAAACTTTCACATTTTCTTCTATACTAAGTAGTCTTTTTATTCTTTTCTTCCTTAACGGATTATTTTCAATTAACATATCATTTCGTGGACAACCATACTTTAAAATTTCTCCCTGATAATTAAATGCGCTTCTAAACTTTTTATCTCCATAATCAGATCCTGACACCATTAAATCACAAATTTTACTTTCTAAAATTCTAAAGTCCTTCGTAACATGAGGGGAATCAAGAACAACCTTTTTAAAACCTCTATCACCATGCCACGTCTGAATGTATTTCTGTTTCTTACTTTTATATATAAATAAGGGCTTGCAACTATTATCTACCCACACTTTAGCGGTTGCTAAAGCCTTTATGCCTGTAAGTGAATATACTTTCTTTCTTATTACATATTTAGGAACTACATCATTCTTTTCATCTGGGTCATGAAATAACCACACAATTTTCAGATTCGAATCTAGTTGATTTAACTTCTCAGAAATTGCTTTTGGATTACCAGAGTAATATTTTCCTCCAAAACTAATAAAAACAATTTTATTATTATCAACACCCAAAATTTTATTGCAGGTAAACATAAATACCTTTAAGATTGTTCCAATTGAATTCATAAAAAGCTTTCTTATTAATGGTTTTCTTTTTATTCGCTGTATAATAACGTTCAAATTCTTCCACCTCATTTTTTAAACGGATTGATGTTAGAGTAGTCCTGCGAACATACAGCAGTTAGGTAAGTAATATTATTCCTAGAAGGTATGTCCAATTGTAAACAAAAATACAGGTAAAGGATTTAATGGAAATTTCAAAAAGAAAGTTGTTGTAATTTTTCATGTCGAAAACTTACCAAAAGACATTCTAATAAGCGAAATTCCTTTACTACATACCTTATTAATAAATACTATCAAAGGATATGAATCCTCTACGTAGAGGATAGGTATTATCAGAAACAACTTCATAGAAGTATTAGTACAGAAGTACACAGGATTGTTAGGCAGACAGCTTAATCATCTATCTAGCATCTAAGTCATGACTTTCCAGGAAATAACGGATAAATAAGTCCTGTTCGTCGCACCACATAAAAACTAGTTTACTGCAGAAGTATAGTAGCTTAGAGCTCTCAACTTCCCAAGAATCATTTTAATAACATCCATCACTTAACCTTTTTATCTATAATATTGCATTTTAGATTAGTGCCAGATAGCTTTCCTTCTTTTTAATATAAATTTTAAATTAGTACCAGTTATCAAATGCTTCATCATATCTATATGTTTAAAAGATTATATATTTTGTTTTACTTAGCTAGTATTGTATTTATTTCTTTTATGTAGGAATCTACTACAATTTCTCTATCAAATTCCCTTTCTACTTTTAACCTTCCCTTAAGTCCCATATTTATTTTTTCTTTATAACTGAGCTCTAAAAATTGTTCGATTTTTTTAATAAGATCATTACTATTTTTTTGTTCAATTATAAAGCCATTTATTTTATCATCAATAATTTCACGACAACCACTTCTATCAGTTGCTATAATAGGTCTACCGCACGCTGCACTTTCAAGTAATACATTGGACATTCCTTCAGGATAATACGTTGGATGGATTGTACAGTGACATTTTTTCAATACCTCTCTAATATCCCGAACCATTCCGTGATATTGAATAACTCCTTTACTTTGGAATATACTTAACTTTTCTTCGTAGGTTTCCTCACAGAATCCACAAATATGAAATTCTGTATTTGGATATTTATTCTTTATATATTGAGCAGCCTCTAGATATTGCTCAATTCCCTTTTCCTTCATTATTCTCGATATAAAAACGAAATGAATCACATCATTCGGTGGAAAGTCTAAAACAGTATATCTTTTAAGGTTAACTCCCGAACCTGGAATTAACTTATGTTTTTCAATAGATATCTTATTATCAATAAAGAATTGCATATTTTCGATATTTTGAAAAAAAACGCGATTAATCTTTTTAAAAGAAATTCTATATAATATAATTGATAGTTTTTGAATTAACCCCTTATTTTCAACAGCTGTACCTAAACCCGTAATATTAGCTATGTAAGGCACACCTAATAATCTACAAGCCATCCCGCCATAAATATTAGGTTTTATTGTAAAAGAAAGTACTACATCAGGGTTAATTTCTTTAATATTTTTTTTGTAATAAAATATTAGTTTTAAATCTTCAATAACATTTTTTCCATGACGTGCTAATGAAACAGGTATATATTTACACCCCATAGAAATTAACTCATCAATTTTCTCTCCATGGGGAGAGGAAATATATACCTCATATCCCTCATCAAGTAAACGTTCAACCAGTTCAAGTCTAAAATTATATATCACTACTTCGTGGTTAACCAAGATAAATATCTTTTTTGCCATTGTAATTATTCCCTGCTTTCAGTTTGCTCTATTGAGCTCCTAAAATTCCTAACCCTATAATTATCTTTGTATTTACTGATTTTTTGTTCATAAATTAAATTACCAAACACCTTATTAATCATACTACTTTTATTAATCAAAACTCTTAAAAACGGGTTAAAAATTGTTACTAATCTAATGCTTTTTCCATGAATCATGGCAATTTCCTTCACCATCTCACTTGTCTTCACATACTCCCTATTTTGTGGGAAAAACAAGCCACTCTCCTCATTCTCGATCATAAGCTTAATAAATTCACTTAAATTATCAATATGAAGCATACTTCGCTGATTGTCGACGTTAGGGAATATTGGTAGTTTCCTAGCTGCTTTTGCTAACTTTGGATAATTTCCTTTAGAATCTTTTCCATAAATCATTGGTGGGCGAATGATTACAATATTAAATTTGTTATCTCCAAATTCTTTAATGCCTTCCTCAGCCTGAAGTTTACTGTTTCCATAAAAATTACTTGGTTTAGGGATCGTGTTCCTATCGATTATTTGTTTATCCTTTGTGCTATCACCGTAAACAATGATGCTGCTTAGAAAAATAAATTGCTTTACACCCTCTGCTTTTGCCTTCTTTGCAATCTCTATCGTAAGATCACGATTGACTTTATAATATTGCTCTTCCATTTTGGGGTCTGTTGAAACATGCGCAATTCCAGCAACGTGCAAAATAACATCGAAGGATGAAAAGTCCTTGTTTCTCCATGAATCATCTCTCATACTCATTTTTTCTATAGAGTATTTGTCAGATTGATTAGCCACCCATTTTTCGAAAGAATTGCCAACATAACTATTTTTCCCAGTGATAAGTATTTTTTTCATTTGGATAGGTTCTCCTTACCGCTAGCTATTTCCTTTCTTGTACCAGTTCCACCTTCTACAACACCATCATGTTTCAGTACACTGATAATTGTTCCAAAGAAGCATCTAATATCCATCCCTAATCCAATTTTCTCTACATATTCCCCATCCAATCTAGCCTTTATATCAATGGGGAGCTCATCTCTACCATTAATTTGTGCCCACCCGGTTAATCCTGGTGGTATATCGTTCGCACCATATTTATCTCGTTCTTCAATCAAATCATATTGATTCCAAAGGGCAGGACGGGGTCCGATAATACTCATTTGTCCAACAAAGATATTCCAAATTTGTGGAAGCTCATCTAATGAGGTCTTTCTTAAGAACTTACCGACCTTTGTTATGTATTGATCTGCATCCCCCAGTAAATGAGTGGGCGTATCCTTCGGTGTATCGATTCTCATCGTGCGAAACTTTAAAATATGGAAATGCGTCTTGTGTATCCCCACACGTTTTTGTTTAAAGAAGACGGGACCTTTTGAATCTAGCTTAATCGCAATAATAAGGATCAAGTAGATCGGTGATAAAATGACTAATCCTATTAGCGATAATATAATATCTATTAATCTTTTTACTTTAAGATACATTTCTATTGCACTCCTTGGGTGTTTAGTGAATTAATACTTAGCTTGTACGCATAATCAAACTAACTACTAATTCACTAATTTATTTCATTTTTAATGCTCCAACTTAAAAAAAACTCTGTCCATATAGTTTATTTTAAAATGAACAGAGGTCCTTTATTATACTATTTCTTTCTCTTTTACAATCCCTTGTAAATAAGTGAACAGCTCATCCTTCAATTCATGATCTTGCAAAGCCATTTCAATCGTTGTTTGAATAAAGCCCATTTTCTCTCCTACATCATATCGTTTACCTTCAAAATCATAGGCATAGACCTTTTGTAATTCATTTAAATGTTGAATAGCATCTGTCAATTGAATTTCTCCACCAGCCCCGATTTCTTGGCGGTCTAAGAAAGTAAAGATTTCTGGAGTAAAGATATATCTACCCATAATCGCCAAATTAGATGGTGCTGTCCCTGCCTTCGGCTTTTCAACGAAATTCTTCACTTGGTAACGTCGCCCTTCTTGAGTGGAAGGATCAACAATCCCATAACGATGGGTTTCATTCCCTGGCACTTGTTGTACACCTACGACAGAGCTTTGTGTTTCCACAAATTGTTGAATCAATTGTTTAAGTCCGGGCGTTTCCGCTTGAACAATATCATCTCCTAGCAAAACCGCAAAAGGTTCATTACCGATAAATTTCCTCGCGCACCAAACAGCATGTCCTAATCCCTTAGGTTCCTTTTGACGGATATAATGAAGATCTACATTGGCAGGTTGCTTCACCTTCTCGAGCAAATCATATTTCTCTTTCTGGACAAGATTGTCTTCCAGTTCAAAATTATGATCGAAGTGATCTTCAATGGCCCGTTTTCCTTTTCCTGTGACGATGATAATATCTTCAATGCCAGAGGCTACTGCTTCTTCGATAATATATTGAATCGTCGGTTTATCGACGATCGGAAGCATTTCCTTCGGCATTGCTTTGGTTGCTGGTAAGAATCTAGTTCCCAGACCAGCGGCAGGGACAATGGCTTTTTTGACAGTTCTCAATGAAATATCCTCCTATATTTATCCTTAACTAATCCCAGCTTTTACTTTTTCTTTATTCTTCCAATTGGCTGTTGCTAGTACGGTATCTCGTGTTTCTTCTATATTTAAGTGCTCAAAGCGATCAATGATCTCAAATAGCTCAGCTTTATCCATTGGCTCAGCTTTCCCAATATGAATCTTCGGAAAGACCTGTTCCCTTTGTACTTCATTTTCATTAAGAAGTTCTTCGTACATTTTCTCGCCAGGGCGAATGCCACTATATTCAATGCCGATTTCTTCTAATGTATATCCTGATAAAGTGATTAGATTTTTCGCTAGGTCGGAAATTTTGACGGGTTCGCCCATATCTAAGACAAAGACTTCCCCACCACGGGCTAAGACGCCAGCTTGGATGACAAGACGTGAAGCTTCCGGGATCGTCATAAAGTATCTTGTCATATCCGGGTGTGTGACGGTGACCGGTCCACCTGCTTCAATTTGCTTTTTGAATAAAGGAATCACGCTACCGCGACTTCCCAGCACGTTCCCGAAACGAACCGCTACAAATTTCGTTTGGCTTTCTTTCGCCAAGTTTTGAATAATCATTTCCGCAATCCGTTTTGTCGCGCCCATTACATTTGGTGGATTGACCGCTTTGTCGGTTGAGACGAGTACAAATGTGTGAATACCAAATGTGTCACATGCTTCCGCCACATTTCTTGTGCCAAATACATTGTTTTTCACAGCTTCTCTTGGGTTATATTCCATTAGCGGCACATGCTTATGAGCGGCTGCGTGGTAGACAACATCTGGTTGATAGTCATTCATTACTTCGAAGATACGACTACGATCTTGCACATCGGCAATGATAGGGATAATCTCCATTTCCTGCCCATATTTCTTTTTCAGTTCCATATCAATATTATAAATGCTAAATTCACCATGTCCTAATAGCAATAGTTTTTTTGGTGCAAAATGACAAATCTGTCGACAGATCTCCGAGCCAATTGAACCACCTGCCCCTGTGACAAGAACTGTTGCCCCTGTAATCGATTCCGTAATTTGACTAATATCTAATTTCACTGGGTCGCGTCCTAATAAATCTTCTACTTCTACATTTCGAATCGCACTAACGGATATTTTACCGGTTATGACATCTTCGATAAGCGGCATGATTTTTACATCTGCGTCTGTTTGTGCGCAAACCTCATAAATTCGTCTAATTTCTTTTTTCGATAGCGAAGGGATCGCAATGATAATATCTTCAATCTCTCTTTTCTCGACAATGTCAGGAATTTGTTCAATGGTACCGCAAACGGTCAGTCCGAATATTTCCAATTTGTATTTCGTAAGATCATCATCAGCAAAGGCAACAGGAATTTGCTCCCCTTCTTCATGATGAAGCAATTGCCTAGCGACCGTTGTCCCGGCAGAACCAGCACCGACAATTAATGTCTTTCTCTTTTCCACTTTTGATTTAATCAAGCGATCACGGACCATTCGCCAGGAAAAGCGCGACCCGCCAATTAAGAGGATATGTAACATCCATGTAATAAACAGCACACGCGTATACACATGTCCAACTGCAATCAATTGGGCTACTGCCGCCGTTAAAATCGAAAATGTCACGGCTTTGGCAATACTCATTAATTCTCCAACACTCGCATACTCCCAAACTTTATTGTACAAACGATAGATAAAAGCAAATAGATGATGACTAGTTAATAAAATGAGCGAACTCATTAGGAGTAATTTTGATGTGTAAAAGTCTGAGTATGGGTGCAAAATAAAATACCCGATATAAATCGAAAACAACACAATGGCAGAATCCAATAGAATCAGCAACGATAATCGTTTTGGATACGTCAATGAACATCCCTTCTTTTCATCATGATATATGTATAAATAGGCAAATTTAAATGTCTAACGAAAAGGCAAGTTAGCACTTGCTCATTCGTTAGACATTTAACTAGGAAAACCGAAAGTTAAGGATCAATAAGGATGAATAAGGACCAAAGGCTAAGGTCGCGCCATCCTGGCGCAACGCCTTTGTGACCAACGTCCTGTTGGCCTCGGGCATCTAACCCGTCCTCACATCACCCTCTTGACAACGAATGTGTCTAAGGAGAAGGTTGTACTCCTCCCACAGGATGACCGAGTGCCCCCGTTGATAACGGATTGGAGACATAACCGAAAATCTATCTGCTTTTAGTCCTAGTTCCTTCGGGTTACTCACTATATCGGTATAACTTTATAATTGAATCGTCTATTAAGCAGAAGAATGAACAGCTAAGAACGCGCTGTTCTGACCAACATCCTGTCGGCCTAAAAAAGTCCTAGAAATTTCTTCTTTTTAACTGGCTTAGGGATATCGCGATCAATGTCTTGTCCATCTAGAATTAGTTCTGCATTTTGCAGAAACATGTCCACATAATCTAGACCGTATTTTGTTTCCACTAGATCAAATGCCTCGGCCATTTTAAATCCCCGAGTCGTTGTATTGTGCGCATCTGAGGCTAGAAAATGGGTTAAATTGTTTTCTATTAATTCAAAGCTAAACTTTTGGATTTTTTTGCCGAAGTAACCTGTGAGGCTTCCTGTTGTTACTTGGGAAGCAGCGCCATTTTTCACTAAATGATAGAGTTTGTTCGGGTGTTCGATTAATTCCGTGTTTCGTTCTGGGTGGACAATCACTGGAATTAATCCTTTCATCTGAATGTCATAGCAAAGTTGATCGGTATAACGTGGTACATGGTTGGTTGGGAGTTCGATAAATACGTAGTGAGAGACATTCCCTAGCGTGAGGATCTCTCCTGCTTGATAATCCTCGATGATCTCCCCGTAAATACGATTCTCTTGACCTGGCAATATCTCAAGATCAACATGTTCAGATTGTAGATATTCGTTTAATTCTTTTACTCTTTCAATTATATCTACCTTTGTATTGTCATAATGACCATTTTTATGATGGGGGGTCGCAATGATCGTATGGATCCCTTCACTTACGGCCTGTTTCGCCATTAATAAGCTGTCTGTATAATGACTTGCGCCATCATCTACGCCAGGAAGTATATGGCAATGGATATCAATCATTTACCTCTTCTCCCTTCATGAATGTAAAGTACTTTTTCTCAAACTCTCAACTGAATGTTGCAAAGTTTTAAAGCGTAACAGCCTGTTGGATATTTTTTAAAAAAGCGACTGGTTTTTTTAGAACGAACAAGTCTACTATCACGCTGATCTAAATGACCTTACGATCTCAATAGTCCAAATTGATCACGAAGGTCATTTTGGACTATTTCACGTAGGAATGTCAATCCTTTTTAAAAAATGTGAAGAAACGTTAATTTTTATGGAAAAATTTGGGGTTTTAATAGAAATATCAGGAAACTCTTTACCCTAAATAAAGAGATATCCCACTCTTTTAAAGTGGGTCTTTTCTAGGTTAATTGGTCCCATAATAATAGTAGTAATCGGTCTTTTCCATTTTCTTATTATTGAGAACGACTCCTAGTAGTTTCGCTTGTGCGGCTGATAGGAGTTCTTTTGTTTTTTGCGCAGATTCGAGTTCTGTTTTGCCACTTGCCACAACCAAAACGGTTCCATCACACTTATTTGCCAAAATCTGCGCATCTGTGACCGCTAATACAGGAGGTGTGTCAAAGATAATCAGATCGTATCTTTCTTTTGCCTTTTCAAAGAAAATCTGCATCCCTTTGGAACCAAGCAATTCCGCTGGGTTTGGTGGGATTGGACCGGATGGCAATACGTTTAAATTTTCGATATCGGTTGATCTTGCCGCTGCTTCTAAAGTCGCCTGACGAGTGAGAACATTCGTTAATCCTGTCGTATTGGTGACACCAAAGGTATAGTGTACAGTTGGTTTTCGCATATCGGCATCGACAATCAGTACCTTTTTCCCTTGTTGGGCAAAGACGACCGCTAAATTGGCTGTCGTTGTCGACTTTCCTTCTGCTGGACCGGATGATGTCACCATTAAGGTACGGATTTCTTCATCGACCGCAGAAAATTCGATGTTTGTGCGAATCGTTCGATATTGTTCCGAAATTGGTGATTTCGGATTCGCTTTGGCGACTAATTTACGTCGTCCCGATTGCGGTGTTAGATTTTGTTTAGCCAACTTGCTCACTCCTTACTCGTGTACTGCGACTACTGTTGACTTTCCTTTGAATTTTTTGATCTTCAATATTCGCTACAGCCCCGAGCATCGGTAATTCAAGCAGTTTTTCAATATCTTCGGCTGTTTTCACGGTGTTGTCAAGGTATTCGAGTAAGAAGGCGATCCCCACTCCGAGCATCAAGCCAACAACAGCGGCAATCGCAATATTTAGCAGCGGTTGTGGTTTGACTGGCGAGACCTCTGGGCCTACTTCCGCTTTTGTTAAGATATTTACGTTATCGACATTCATCAAATCGACGATGTCTTTTTCAAAGACGTCTGCGACTTTATTGGCAATTGTAACGGCTTGATTGGGATCAGGATCTTGCACCGTCACGTTCACAACTTGTGAGTCCGTAGCACTTTCCACACTGATTTTATCTTTCAATTCAGTTGCTGTCATATCGAGATCCAAATCCGCGATCACTTTGTCCAAAATTCTCGGACTTGTCATGATTTGATTGTATGTATTAATCAACTGCAAATTGGTTTGGATTTCCGATGGATTATAAGCTGGCTGATCATCTTTTGATTGATTGACTAATAATTGCGTTGTAGATTGATAGATAGGTGTAAGCACAAAAAAACTGACAGCTCCACTTAGGACCATTGCCACCACTGTAATCAGTACAATTAAGGTCATTCTTTTACGTAGAGTCTGCATCAGCTCTTTTAAACTGATTGTTTCTTCCATAATATCCTCCCTGGATGTTTGTCGACTATTCTATTAACGTGTATTATTATAGCATAGTATACAAGTTTTTGAATGACTATTTTTAATTTTACAGGGGAATTTATACTAGGTAAATATTTTCACTTTTGCTAGAAGAAGGAAGGAGATTGAAACGATGCGAAATTTGTTGACAGCCATTATTGTTTTGGCTTGTCTGGTTTTTCTTGGTTCAGGTTATTTGTATTGGAAAGATCGGACTGGGGTGGTCGCGTCTGAAGTCGATCAGAACCCAAAAAGTGATGACAGTTCAGAATCAGCTAATAAAGAAAGTGATAAGGAAAAGAAACAGAAGGATGTGGATCCTGCGGTTGTTGAGTTGGCGAGCAATTGGCCGGAAGAGGCGCAAGCGGACTTACGTGAAGCTGTTGAAAATGGGGAGCGCTATCCCATCGCGCTTGTCGGTTCCCTTGCCTTAGGTGGTGACGATGGTTGGGCCGCGATGTTGAAGGAGGCATTAGAAGAAAGCTACGGGGAAGATGTGGTTGATGTCAAGCTGTTTGAATATGATCTGACTTCAAGGCAATTTATTAATGAGGAACGATATGAAGAGGTTGTCGATTTTGCTCCTAAATTGGTGTTATATGAGCCGTTTATTTTAGAAGACAATGGGGTTGTCGATGTGGATGAGAATCAAGAAAATATTGAAGCCTTCCTCGATGCGATCCCAGATGCAGTCGTGCTTTTACAACCAGCCCGCCCTGTTCCTGACTCGAGTATTTATCCGCAGCAAGTGAAGGATTTAGAGGCGTATGCGAAGGCGCAAGATATTCCCTACCTTGACCACTGGGAAAATTGGCCAGAGGATGCCTCTGATTATGTGGTGAGTGGAGAAAGTGCTCCGAATAAGAAGGGACATGAAGTTTGGTTTGAATATTTGCAGGAATATTTTATTGCAGAATAAATGGGGCGATTAAGCGATTAGGCGGCGGACCTAGCTGTTAGTGCCTGAATAGAGAAGCTGTTTTACCTGAAAAGCGCAATTGGATTTTCACCTAAAATGTTTGCGGGGGGAAATCTAATTGCGTTTTTTTATGTTGTTTTTGTTTTGTGATTTAATTCACAGATGAAAACGGGGTCCGTTTTAACATTTATATTTTACATACTTTCAAAAAATCCTCATTTGCACTGGATTGTTTGTCCAATCTAATTGACTGCTTCACCGTAGTATATAGTAAGGTCGGCCGGCCTTAATAACTAAAGGGAGATAGGTATATGTATTTTTATGAATATGACGATGATTTTGTTGGCGGCGCTGAGGATAGGCGACGGAGAAGACGACGTGTATTAGTTTGTAGATGCCGCGAAGTAGATGATCGTGATTGTGACTGTGATCGCGACCATGACCGTGATTGTGAGCATGAGCATGATCGGGATCGTGACCGTGAGCGCGATTTTGTTTGTAGGTGCAGAAGGTGTCGCAGACATCGTCGCGATGAAGACGAGTATGGCTGGGACTGATAACTAGCGGGAAGGCTTATTTTTATCCATCACCTATTGGTTTTTGAATTTGCACAGCCGGATTCCATTTCTTCGTACAGAAATGGTGTGACTTTTTGTCTCATGCAGTCGAGATTGTATGCGGACGGAATACAACCTCGGATGGGATAGGTTTGGAGCCGGGTGCTTTGTCTAAACCACTCCTTGTCATGGACAAAAGTACCTACTTAAGATGTTACCCCTGTTATGTCCCTTGCTTGCAGACAACTGTTCACGATTTCCTGATTTAAATTCTTGTCATCGCTTCTATTTTGTTGATCGTTCTTTTCCTAAAGGCAACCGGTGGGCCGGTTGTAAATGATGGAAAAATCAGTAGGGTCTTCTGTGCCCCACTGATTTTTTTTCGTGTTTGGGTGGGAGGGCTAGTATTACGGGGAGGGCGGACATTCCCTGGGGAGAGAAGCCCATTTCATGGCCAAGGGACCCCATTTTTATGGGGAGTGGCGCATTACTCTTGAGGGAAACCCATTTGCCGGGTGAGAAACCCATTCTTCATGGTGGGAAGCCCATTTTCCGGGAAAGAAACCCATTCCTCTGACGGGAGACCCATTTTCCATGGAAGGAACTCATTTCTCCGACGGGAAACCCATTTTCCTAGAAAGAAGCCCATTCTTCCGACCGGAAACCCATTCACCTTGAAGGAACCCATTTCTCTGACGGGAAACCCATTTTCATGGAAGAAGCCCATTTTCCGGGAAAGAACCCCATTCTTCTGATGGAAAACCCATTTTCCCAGAAAGAAGCCCATTTCTCCGACCCGAAACCCATTTCCCTGGAAAGAAGCCCATTACCTCATTTCCAGATGAAAGCCCCTATACTTTCGTGATGAAAATCTTTCTGAAGTAGGCGTTTTATCTTTCAAGTGAATTCAAATTTTTCAATATGGAAGCAACCGGCGCGCCGGTTGCAACCAAATAAATAGGGCAAGGCCGTGGTTTTCGGCTTTGCCCCTTTCCTTTTATTCTTTTATTTTTTCCAAGTAGTCTAAGTTAATGAGTCCTTCAATATCATCACTTTCGATATAGTCGGCTTCTTTGCTAATTTCCGCCATTTCTTTGATGACTTGTTCGTTGACATCTGTGGTTACTTCTAAGTGTTCGAAGGCTGCGGCTGTTTCTTCCGCATTCACTTCTTTACCTGTTAAATCCTTAATGTGCTTGATGACAATTTCTTGTGCTTCTTCAGGGTTTTCTCGGATAAAGTTCACGGCTTTTTGATGGGCCCGAAGATAGGCATGAACCTGATCTTCATTTTTAAGGAAATCTTCTCGGGCGACGACCACGGTATTCGTGGAATCTTTCCCCCACGCAAAGTTTTCCCAATCCAATAAAAGTTTTCCATTGGCTTGTGTCTCGAGTATATAGCCCCATGGTTCCTGTGTTGCGGCGGCATCGACGGATTCTTGGACAAATAAAGAGGCGGTATCCGCAGGGGCTGCAGCATATAATTCCACTGTTCCACCATTTTCTTTTACATTTAGATCGACTTCCTGGAGTGCTTTACGTAACATGACGTCTTGCGTACTTCCGATGACCGGAATGGCCACTCTTTTTCCATCGAGGTCGGCTAATGTCTCGACACCACTATTTTCTCCGGCTACGAGCACCGCTCCCCCATTGACAGCACCTGATACAATATGGAACTGGGGATTTTTTACATAGAAATTAATCGCCGGTCCAGGACCGACTGTGCCAATATCAATTGCCTTCGTTGTCATAGCTTCCATAAAGAGACCACCATTGCTGACGGTCTTTGTCTCAATTTTTGTCTTCTCCCCAAGCTCCTCTTGAAAATACCCTTTTTCCAAACCAATTATCGTCGCAACATGTGTGAGGTTTGGAAAATATCCGATCTTCACGGTATCACTTTTCCCATTTCCGCAACCAGCTAAAACGATTAATAATAATAAACCGATCCATAATTTTTTCATTCCATTTCTCCTCTTTTTTCATATGAAATTCGTATTTTTGTGGGTCTGATCCTAGGGAAACCCATTACTATGAGGAAGAGACCCATTTGCCAAGGTTGGAAGCCCATTCCAAGTGCCGAGAAACCCATTCTTCATGAGAATAAACCCATTTATGCAAAATGAAACCCATTCAATGTGGGAAGTAATCCATTACAAGGGGTAGAAACCCATTCAACGAGCAAGGCCCATTTTTCCGGATAGAGACCCATTTCCTAAGGGAGGAAACCCATTTATCTGAAAGGAAGCCCATTTCCCATGCCAAGAAACCTATTGATACAGAATGAGACCCATTTGACGTGGGAAGTAACCCATTTCTCATGTCGAAAAGCCCATTCAACGCGCAAAGACTATTTTTTCACTGGGAAACCCACTTCCGTGAGGTGGAAACCCATTTATCCAAAAGGAAACCCATTTCCCCAAGGAATGGGCCCATTCTTCATGTTGAGAGACCCATTTATCTGAAAAGAAACCTATTCACCTAGGGAAAAGCTCATTCTTCATGAAAATAAACCCATTTTCCCGAAAGGAAGCCCATTTCTCATGTTGAGAGACCCATTTATCCGAAAAGAAACCCATTACCCACGCCAGAAACCCCATTAGTAGTCAACTTTTTAATTAAGTAACTCCCCATTTAGTTTGGACAGAACGTTCGAGACGCGTGAAGACGATTTGGTCGATGATGGTGCCGATGACGGCGATCATGATCATGACGGAGATGACTAGGTCCATTTGTCCCAATGAGCGTCCTGTTTCCAGTAGTTGGCCGAGGCCGCCGCCTGCACCGAGTAGTTCCCCGGCCATTAATGCGCGCCAGGAGAAGGCCCAGGCGATGCGTAGTCCTGATAGTAGTTGGGGGACCGAGGCTGGTAAAATGACCGTACGGATAAAGTGAAATCCTGTTGAGCCAAATGTTTTTGCCACCCTTTGGTAAAGCTGGGGGACATTTTTAAAGCCGCTCGTGGCACTGGTTGTCATCGTCCAAGTGGCCCCGATGGTGACGATGAATAGAATCGCCATGTCATTTAGTCCGAACCAGATAATCGCCAGTGGGAACCAGACGATACTTGGAATGGATTGTAGGGCTGTAACGAGGAAGCCCAGGGTATCCTCGACCCATTTATAGCGCCAAATGAGATAACCCATTAGTAGGCCGAGCACAATGGCAATCGAAAATCCGATAAGCAGTCGGCTCAGACTTTTTCCAATGGCGACGAGGATTTGGCCATTGAGGATCCCATTGTATAAAGTTTCGAATACTTGGATTAATGATGGAAACATGAAATCTGGTAGTCCTGATAATCTAGATGTGGCTTCCCATATCACCGCTATGATCACGATGAAACTGATTCGCCGTAAAGCGGTAGTCATCCCCCATCTCCTCCTTCAACACTTTTTCAATTTCATTTTGCAAGATTTTTAATACACGCTGTTCGGTATGGAGGGTGACACTATCCGGCATGATGCCATCCTTTGTGACCGGCACGTTGATTAATTCTTTTATGCGACCTGGGCGTGTAGCCATGACGACGATTTTTTCCGATAATTGGACGGCTTCGCGGATATTGTGAGTGACAAAGATAATCGTGACCTTCGTTTGCCGCCAAATTTCCAATAGTTCACGATGCAGCACCATCCGGGTTTGTTCATCCAATGCGGAGAAAGGTTCATCCATTAATAAAACTTCTGGTTCCATGACAAGTGCCCGCGCAATGGCGACCCTTTGTTTCATTCCACCAGAGAGCTGATGTGGATAAGAATCCTCGTAGCGACTTAAATGCACCATTTTTAGAACTTTCCGTGCTCTTTCCTCTGCTTCCTGCTTCGACATCTTTTTCAATAGCAAGCCATAGGTGACATTTTCCAAAACAGTGAGCCATGGGAATAATCCGGATTCTTGAAAGACGACGACCCGCTCTGGACTCGGTTTTTCAATTCTTTTTCCCAGGACTTCAATTTTTCCTTTATCTGGCTGGTCCAGCCCGGCGATTAAATATAGTAACGTGGATTTTCCACAACCCGAAGGCCCCACAACCGACACGAACTCTCCTTTTTCAACTTGTAAATCAATGGAATCTAGGACTAGCAATCTCTCATTCTGCTTATTTGTAAAATTCTTCTCAATCCCTTGTAAACTAAGATACATGCCTTCACCTCTATATATTATTAAACTTAGTGTTTTACTGTAGTTTATGTTTTAAAAAAAAGAAGGGGGAGTCCCCCTATTAAAATTGAAATAAATCACTAGACAAATAGCGTTCCCCTGAATCCGGGGCAATGCATACGACCGTTTGATCCGGCGCTAATCGCTGCGCCACTTGCAATGCCGCAAATACGGATGCTCCACTCGAGGGCCCCAGTAGTAATCCCTCTTGCGCTGCTAAATTCCGCGTTGTTTCATAGGCTTCTTCGTCCTTTATTTGAAAAATCTCGTCATAAATCTCTGTATTCAAAATCGGTGGAATGAACCCGGGGCTGGTCCCCACTAGCTTGTGTTTGCCTGGCTCCCCACCGGATAAAACCGGGGATCCTGCTGGCTCGACAACATGAACCGTGATGTTGGGATCATATGCCTTAAGTGCCTCACCTGTGCCTGTAATCGTCCCACCTGTGCCCGCCGTACAGACGAAGGCGGCTAATTTTTTCCCGTGCTCTTTTGTAGCGGCGATAATTTCTTGAGCCGTTGTTTTTCGATGGATATCAGCATTCGCCTTATTCTCGAACTGCATCGGGATAAAGCTATTGGGAATGCCTGCAGCTAACTCCTCCGCCTTGCGAATCGCACCCGGCATTTTTTCCTCACTCGGGGTCAGTACCACCTGAGCGCCATAGGCCTTTAAAATATTGATCCGCTCTAGAGTGGATGAATCTGGCATGACAATAATCGTCCGATACCCCTTCGCCGCCGCATTCATCGCCAGGCCGATCCCGGTATTTCCAGACGTCGGCTCAATGATCGTCGCCCCTTTTTTCAGGAGCCCGGCTCGCTCAGCTTCGACTATCATATTGTAAGCAGCCCGATCCTTCACACTTCTGCTCGGATTAAAATACTCAAGCTTCACCAGCACCTCCGCACCCGCTGGGGGATTAAGGCGGTTTAAACGGACAAGCGGGGTATCCCCCACCAACTCTGCGATTGACCCAACCTTTCTCAACATCGTGAACACCTTCCTGGTCGTAGAACTTGGTTATAGGAAATTTCGAATAATATTCGAAATACGTTTATTTTATAACTGATAATACATACCAAAATACAATGAATTAAGCGAATCGTCAAGTATTATTTTGACAATTTTTAAAATAGTCCCTTGGAGGGGGATTTATTTTGGGGGTGGGTGGGGTATGGAGGTTCTCTTTTTACATGGATATGGGTTTCTTATGAAAAAAATGGGTTTCTTACCTTAGTTATGGGCATCTTCAATAAGAAATGGGTTCCTTGCCGTAATTATGGGTTTCTTAATCTAAGTATGGGCTTCTCACGAAATGAATGGGGTTCTGACTTAATTCTGATAAAAATGGGGTTCCCGACCAAGTTATGTGCTTCTTACCCTAAGTATGGGTTTCTTATGAACAGAATGGGGTTCTCATGAAAGGAATGGGTTCCTGATTAAATAAATGGGTTTCTCAATCAATTTATGGGTTTCCCCCATTTTTCCCCATACGATCTTCTTCCCCCTGAAAACAAAAATGAAGCAACCGGCGAGCCGGTTGCCTCGATTCAGGGGAATTATTTTTGAAATCCTACATAATGGTAAGTTGTGCCTCTGTTTTTTCCTACTTTTTTTAGATTAGGGAATGAGTTTAATATTTTTTGTGCCGGATAGCGCGAGTGTAGGTGCAGGAATTTTCGACATTCTGCATTTGTGATGGATGGTTTTATAAGTAGGAAGTAGTCTAAGAGCGCTTGGATATGTGCGGTTATGGATGTTTTTTGGCATTTTGGACAGAGCCATTTTCCATATTTTCGCGCCATTGCCAGGTGGCCACAATGTGGACAGTGAACTCCGGTTTGAATGTCGGCAGGTTTGATCGCTAATTTGTTCATTAAATCATAGTTGGGCGGTTTGTGTTGTTTGACTAGTTCGCGACTTAGAAGGTTCATATCTTTCTTGCTAAGGCGATTTTCACGGAAACGTTTTTCTAAGTGGGTCATTTTTAGATAAAGTTGATTGCTGGTGAAGATATGCTGGTAATGTTCGGGATTGCCATTGATTTTGAGAATGGTGTGGGGGTCGCTGAAGATGATGAAGGAGTGTATGGGTAATTGAGGATAGCCATTTTTTCCAAGCCATTGCTTTAGTTGCAATTCGTGGTGCGCTGCTTGAACCGTTGGGCATGCATACCCTTTTTCCGTTCCATCGACAATGTGAATCATCTGTCTTGTCGCCTCTTCAAAAACTACCTTTTCACGGAAATTTTTAATGGAAAGGGGGATGATTCCATATTGAGCAACTAGGATCGTGTCGATTTGAAAATGCGTTCCCGTCATATTTTCGAGGCGCAAGTCGTTTACAATAAGGTAGGTGTTTGGATTTAATAACGAAAGGTGATAATCCACTGCCTTTTCCCCGTTATAGCCCGCTAAGCGAGTTTTATATTCTCTTAAAATTTCTTCCCGATTCCAATGATTTTCAGTTACTCTCCTCCTAATCGCTTCCATTTTTATTAATGCTAGTGGCTTCGTTCTTTGTTTCACAACCATTCCAATTGCTTTCTCCTCTCCTATTTTGGGATTCCCCCCTTTTTATAGGATTCTAGACCGATACTAAAAGTCCTTCTTTTTCATATAAAAGGTCTTCCTGAATTTAATCGGGAAGACCTTAGTTTGTTTTATGCTTTCACCCAATATGCTGCATCATGGCTGCTTGGGGATGGTGGAAATTGTTCACCTTTTTCAATGTCGATCGTTGTGTCATCATTATGAGAATTTCCATTGACGAGGCTGTCTACCTTGAACTTACCACTTTCGGGAGCTTTTTCACCAGTTTTGTATTTGTCTGCCATTTGAAGCACCTCCAAGAAGTTTGTCTAGTAGTTGTATTCCCGCATTGAGTGGGGGTAAACATTTGAGATTCATCATTAACCTCTTAGAAAATCCCCGCAAACATGTATTCTGTGTTATATTTATTTTAAGGAAATAAATTTTTAAAGTATCTTTATTTTAAAGGAGGGCATACACTATGGTAATGATGTATTCAAAGGAGAGAAAGAGGATGACAGATATTTCAGGAAAACGACTCCGCCGTGTCAAGGTATCTAAACAAAGACAAATCAGTATTCCTAAAGAGTTTTATGACGCTTTGAACATAGATGATGAGGCAACGGTAGAATTCACCGGAAAAGAGTTAATCATCCGTCCGTTAATCGCAGAGGAAGAGGATTTCTCAGAGGATATTTTAAGAGATCTGGTAAGACAGGGATATACTGGGGATGAACTTATTCAGAAATTCTCAAAAATGAAGCGAAATATTCCAAAGGCTCTAGACTATATGAAAAAAGAAACACAGAAACAACCTATGGTTTCTGAAAGCTTGGATGAATATTTAGAGTCTTTGGAGGACACTCCGGAAGATGAGTAAACAGCTTCCTATCAAAATTAGTAAAAGAGCTGGTAAAGATCTAAAGAAAATTCAAAGGTCAGACCAAGTTTTATTTAGAAAAATAAGTAAAGCAATTGAAGATATCAGGAAAAATCCCTTTATAGGCGAAGCGAAAAAGGGAGATTTAAAAGGTTGCTTTTGCCTCGATATTCATCACGTAGGAACGAATTATGAACTTTGCTATTCTTTAGAAGAATTAGAAGACGGACAGGTTGTTCTTATCCTTTTAATGGGACCAAGAGAGAATTTCTATTCGCAATTAAAGCGTTACTTAGATCTAATATGAAGCTAAAATGGAAATGAGCCACTTTTAATTTTAATGTATGCAAAATCATTACTTATACTAAAAAGTGAAGATCTAGGATAAAAAAATTAATCAAACGTTTGATTAAGAGGTGGCAATCGGCGCGCCGATTGCTTTCCTTATGGGATTCTTTCTTTTCTCAAGAAGCCTCTTTCCGGATGAAGAAACCCGTTTCCCTCTTGAGAAACCCATTTCCGGACGGAGGAACCCCATTTCTTCCGTGAGAACCCCATTCCCGAACGGAGAAACCCATTTCTCCCTTGAGAAACCCATTCCTGGATGAAGAAACCCATTCCCGAATGAAAAACCCCATTTCTCCCTCGAGAAACCCATTTCCCTTTTGAGAACCCCATTCCCAGACGAGGAACCCCATTTTCCCCTTAAGAAACCCTTTCCTCACGAAGCATCCCATTTTCCTAAACCCTTTTCTCCCCCTGTAGCCCCAACATCTCCGAGTATATCCCTCTCTTTTGACCTAAGTTTGTCAAAATTTAATGAAGTGGACGAGGTTTTTCGTTACACTGTAGGTAAATGTTTTCAGTTGTAAAAGGAGGAGAGGCGGTGGAGTTTCCTGTTTGGATTGATTTTGGTTTGTTCAGGCTGCATCCTCATGTGGTTTTTGAGGCTTTGGGTTATTTTCTTGGTTTTCGTTTTTACCTGTTCGCCCGGCGATCGGAGCGCTTATCTCCTTCTGTTTCCTTGTCGGTGCTGGCCGGGGCGATTGTCGGGGCAGCGCTTGGGTCTAAGCTTTTAGCGTGGTTTTATGATTGGACGATTTTATGGAGTCATCTCCAGCATCCCCTTTTCGATCCTGCTTTTTGGATGGAGGGGAAGAGCATTGTTGGTGGATTATTAGGTGGACTGATCGGCGTGGAACTGGCGAAGAAAATCGTCGGTCATAAGGAGTCGACTGGAGATGATTTGACCCTCCCCTTAATCACTGGGATGGCGATTGGCCGAATTGGCTGCTTTTTAACAGGGATTGAGGATAATACATATGGCATTGCGACCACCCTACCATGGGGAATGGATTTTGGGGATGGGATGTTACGCCACCCTACACAACTCTATGAATTATTCTTTCTCCTAAGTTTAGGCATCATCTTATTTTTAAAAAATAAGCATCCACATAAGGAAGGGGATCTATTCAAATTATTTATGGTCGGTTATTTGCTCTTTCGACTTATGGTTGATTTTATTAAGCCCTATCCGCGCGAATATCTAGGATTGGGAGCGATTCAGATCGCCTGTTTATTAGGGATTTTATATTACACAAAAGATATTCCCCGATTGCTAGGTTTTTTACGAAAAAGAGAAGATTTTAAAGAGGAGAGTGCGTGAATATGCCAGTTCGGCCCTATATTTTTCATGAATTGACGAATAGTATTTGCTCCACTTGCTATCGGAAAGTGGAAGGGAAAATCATTGAGCAAAACGGAAAAATGTATATGATTAAGCGCTGTGCCCATCATGGGACGGAAAAAGTTCTGATTTCATCTGATGCAGAATATTATAAAATGTGTCGGAATTATTTGAAGCCTGCTGAGATGCCGCGGCATTTCAATACCCCGATAAAATACGGGTGTCCTTATGATTGTGGGATCTGTCCTGATCATGAACAGCATAGTTGTTTGGCGATTGTCGAGGTGACGGAGTCTTGTAATTTGGAATGTCCGATTTGTTATGCCTCCTCCTCGCCTCACCGCAAGGCTTTTCGTAGTCTGGAGCAAATTGAAAATATGCTTGACGCTGTAGTGCGCAATGAAATCGAGCCTGATATTGTGCAAATTTCTGGTGGTGAGCCGACGATTCATCCCGATTTTTTCGCGATTCTCGATGCGGCGAAGGCGAGGCCGATCAGGCATTTGATGGTCAATACCAATGGACTGCGGATCGCACGCGATCGTGAATTTGTGAAAAAGTTAGCGACGTATATGCCGGGATTTGAGTTGTATTTGCAGTTTGATAGTTTTGAAAGAGAGACTTTAATGGAGTTGCGTGGCGCTGATTTACGGAAAATTCGTGAAAAGGCGTTGGAGCATTTAAACGAATTTAATATTTCTACGACCTTGGTTGTGACGTTGAAAAAAGGATTGAATGACCAGGAAATCGGAAAGATCATCCAATATGGGTTGCAGCAAAAAGCGGTGCGCGGCGTTACTTTTCAGCCGATTCAAGCAGCAGGACGGCTCGAAGATTTTGATCCCGCTGTCGACCGCCTGACCTTGTCCGAAGTGCGTAGAGAAATTATCGATCAATCCGATCTTTTTCAAGAGGAGGATATGATCCCGGTTCCCTGTCATCCAGACTGTCTGGCGATGGGCTATGCTTTAAAAATGGGTGGCCAAGCGATTCCGTTGACAGGATTGATTGATCCCAATGTCTTGTTGCAAGGTTCGCGTAACACGATCGTGTATGAACAAGATGAAACGGTAAGAGATCATATTTTTTCCCTATTTTCGACAAGTCATTCACCGGAGTCATCAAGCATGTCTTTGAAAAACTTATTATGCTGCTTACCGCAAGTCGAAGTACCGGAAAATATTCAGTACGACAACGTTTTTCGCGTGATTATTATGCAGTTCCTAGATCCCTATAATTTCGACGTGCGCTCCGTGAAAAAATCATGCGTACATATTGTCCATCAAGATGGACGCTTGATCCCTTTTGATACTTTTAACCTCTTTTATAGAGATGAACAAGAAGAGATTTTAAAAGAATTACGTGCAGAAATCGTACCGGAAAATCCGCTGACGGAAGTATAGAGGAGGACGAGCGTATGCCTGATGAAGAACAGGAGAAAACCTATGGAGGAGTAGGCTTTCTTATCCTTGTAGTGATCAATCTCCTTTTATTTATTCTAGTATTAAACTCCATGGATTTCTTGCCCGAAATCTTTTTTTTCTATTTAATGTTTATCGGCGTAGCCCAGCTCATTTACGTCATCCCGCTTATCATTTACGGGAAAAAGAAAAACCTACCTGGCTTCGCCAAAGGAATCATCATCGCCGCCGGGATTACCTTTTTACTGAATGCCGGGTGCTATGGAATTCTTCTCGTGCCACTGTCCAATTTATAAATGGTTAGGGAGCATATTGGAATGTGCTCCCTTCTATTTTGGGAATTTGGGATGGGGAAACCCAATCTTGGGCAGAGAAACCCATTTCTCGGACATGAAACCCATTTTCGAACGGAGAAACCCATTTGGTCCATGGGAAACCCATTCTTGGACGAAGAAACCCATTTCCCCCTTTGGGAAGCCCATTCCTGGACGAAGAAACCCATTTCTCCCATGAGAAACCCATTCCTGGACCAAGAAACCCATTTCCCCCATGAGAAACCCATTTTCGAACGGAGAAACCCATTTCCCTTTGGAGAACCCCATTCTTCGGACATGAAACCCATTTGAACCGCAAGAAACCCATTCCCGAACGGGGAAACCCATTTCCTCATGGAGAGGCCCATTCCTCGAAGGAAAAGCCCGTTTCCACTTTGAGATGCCCATTTCTTCCACTGGAAGCCCATTCATCTTTGTATGAAGCCATACCCGAATAGAGAAACCCATTACCCAATATAACGAATTAACGAAAATCCATTTCTTGATGAAGTAAAAAACGTCTACGTGAGTTATACTTATTATAAGGAGAGTGATATTATTATGATTAAGCATCGCTCGTTAAGTAAGATTGGTCAATTGGAACATGAAATTGATACAAAGCACAATGGCATTTATGCTTGGTCCTCTGGTACGGAGGAAGAACGGCAGAAAACCCGCGACTTAATGAAAAAAGCAATGAAGAAACATAAAAATAAATAGTTTAATTTCAAAATGAAGCAGTTTTTTCCTTTTAAGGAAAAGGGCTGCTTCCTTTTTTATTGGATGCTTATTTCTCCCATCCTTACATACGAGAGATCCATTTCCATGATGAGGAAATCCATTCCTCGGACATGAAGCCCATTTCCGGACAGAGAAACCCATTCCTGAACGAAGAAACCCATTTTCCTCTTGAGAAGCCCATTCCCGAACGGGGAAACCCATTTCCCCCACGAGAAACCCATTTCCAAGCTACAATCCCCATTCATAACGAAAGCAACCGGTGCCCCGGTTGCTATTCCAATCCCCTATAAAAGGTTTCCATGGCGATTTCGTTATAGTATTGGTAATCGAAGGGGGCGGGTTGAAGATTGGCCACTTGGTGCATGCCTTTTTGCAATCCTTCGATACTGTTTTCAACGAGGAGGCCGTATTTTCCATTTTCGAGGACGTTGCGGTTAGCGACGATGTCGGTGGCGATGATTTTCATCCCAAGGGTCATGGCTTCCAAAAGAACCATCGGCTGGCCCTCGTAATGGGAAGAGAGAATAAAGGCGTCACATTTTTTCATGAGCGCAAAGGGGTTCTCTACTTGCCCTAATAGATATACGGCATCTTCCACATTCAACTCTTCGATTAGCTTTTGCAAGTCCTTTTTCAATGCGCCTTCTCCCATGATATACAATTTACTCTTTGGGTCTTGCTCATGGTAGCGGGCAAAGGCTTGGATCAACTGGTCTTGTCCTTTTTCCGGTGATAGTCGCCCCATGTGGACAAAATTCATATTTTCCGGATCCGGCTCAGGGATATAACGTCCATCCACTTCAAAACCAAGTTCTTCTTTTACGTCCAAAGCCTTCCAATTCACCCAGCCGAGTTCATGGTCATCCACCCATATGTGTGCCGAACGACCTTTTTGCGTGATTGCTTCCCGATCCACTTTGACGATTTTTCCATTGTATTTTTGAGAATCGGCCACCTTCGTTGCTCCCTCGAGTCCATATGGTTTTGACCAAATGGCGCGGTTGCCATCCAAAGTCAACTTCGCTAGTTGCGATACTTCCCGCTCGCGGATCAAGGTAGGACGGGTGATTTTTTCAAAGGCACGCCCATCTAACCAGCCGACTTTTTGCTCATCTTTATAAAATAAATAAAAATGGCCTGCCCGAGTTTGAATGACGGCCCGAATGGTGACGACTTCCCCCTTCAACCACCTCGCTGGTCCCAATGGTTTGGCCTGCCAATGCGGATAGGCATGGGTCCAAATGAGATGATCTTCAGGTTTTGAAATATAGGCATAAACGGGTTGCACAATTTTAGCTTCTCTTAATGCCCGATTCTGCAGATTGCGGATAATTTCTCTGTTTTTCTGTTCATTTCTTGCTTGTAATAATTTTCTCTTTGCGCTGATTCGTGCTTTTTCAACGGCCGTTTGTCCTTCCGTAAAACTACAGGATGCAAATACATGTAAGGCTCTTTGATCAACCCAGCCAATGTTGGTGCCATTCACCGAGATCCGCTTATATGTACCATGCTGCGTTTTTGCCTCTTGATCAATGTCAACGAGGAGTCCCTGATAATCTCTGCTCCCCGAAACTCTTTCACAGCCAGGTACTTGATACGGTTTAGTCCAAATTTGATTTCCCTTTGGCCGGATGATTTTGCCGATTTGATTGACCTCTTTTTCCTGTAAAATTTGATCCGAAATCAGTTCCACCGCATCGGCTGGCAACCACCCAAGTACTTGATGATCAGCATGGCATTTGTAATATACATGCGTGCGATCTGTCGCTTTTCTAGAGATGGCAATTTCTTTGCCTTCCCACTCCTCTTCCAAGGAAAACGACTTTGCTCCTTTGTGAAAAGGTAAAGTGTTCCAAACTTCTCTACCTTTTAAAACTGCTCGTGCCTTAAAGTTTTCTACGAGGATTTCCTCTTCCGCTTCTTCTTCAGTGCCATGACTTAAAATTTTCTCTGGATTAAGGGAATTCATCACATAAGTAAATTTTTCATCATCCGCATATTTGAGCAAGTTTTTCCGATTTACCTCCATGTTCACCTTCGAAACGCCGACAATTTTATCAAATTGATCATAAACCGAAAATAACCCGCGTAAATTAATCCGGTGCGGTCTTCTTCCGTTGACAACCTTTTCACTATCCGCCCCTAAATCACTGTGCATAAAGCAAATCTTCTGTTTCGCTTCAGCGGCCAATAAATATTTTGCCCAATACAAGCTATATCCGCTGAAATCAATGACATAGTCAAATTGCGCTTTGCCAAACAAACGACGGTGTTCCCGCACGAAGGCTTGCTCTGGGAATAAACTGCTGGCCAAAAGCCCGTTTTTCCCACGATTATGGACAAGCTTATCCTGATATACTTCGAAGAATGTATACACAGGCAAACCCGGTTTAAAAAGCATGCGCACGTTGGGATGAACTTTTTGTAGATTATTCGATGCCTCTGCTGACTGCGGTGCCGCTGTAAAGCATGTCACATCATAACGGTCATAATCGATATTATTCATCAGATTCAGGAACGATGAAGTGATCCCGTTATTGCGCATGCCACCCGGATAAATTAAAATTTTCTCCTTTTTCGTCTGGAGATCGCTGATCGTATTCAATTTCCCCTTTTTTTGAAAAATATAAGAAACGATCCGCTCAGTGACGCTACCATCGTCATGACTCGTAAATCGCTGTTTCGCTTTTTCATATTTTTCTTGAAAGGAAGTTTGAATCTTGGCGATATTTTCGATTGCTTCAGCCAATTCCCTTATATTAAAAAGCATTGGCCCTGGCAGTTCGTCATGACGTAAATATTGGCCTCGCTCTTCGCTATACACATCCAGATCCCAGGTGTAAAAAAGAATCGGCTTATTGGTTACAAGAAAATCAAAGAAAATACTCGAATAATCGGTAATTAATACATCGATAGCCACAAGCAGCTCATTCGTATCGAAATAATCGGGGACTAAGTGGGCCTGGATTTCTGGATATTTCAGCGCCTCTTTATATAAAAAAGGATGAACTTTAATTAAAAAATTGTACTGATCCCCGACTCTTTTCACTAACGTTTGCATATCGGCATGAATCTGCAGCACATCATCATTGACTTTTCCGATATCCGTCCCCTTCCATGTCGGTGCATATAACACGGTCTTTTTCCCAGTATCGAGTGTTAAGCCAATCTCGCATAGTTGTTCACATGCAGCTTGCGGATTTCCATTTACTGTAAAATCAATTCTTGGGTACCCTTCTTCCACAATCTCGCCTGTATATAAACCATCTAGCTTATAACTATCCAAGAAAATGTTAGTTGTATGAGGATTGGGACTTAATATGTAATTGGTGCTCAAAAAATTCCGCACAACATTTTGCGAATTGGACGGATCCCCCGGAATATCATAGCCCATCCTTTTTAAAGGGGTTCCGTGCCATGTATTCACATAGATTTGCCCCTCTTTTGCAAGATAATAAGAAGGAAAGGTAGAATTATTCACCAAATAAGCGCAAGTCGCCAAAGCCTGTAGATAGCCGCGCGAATGGCGCTTGACAAATTTCACATTCGGATAAAATTTAAATCTTGCCATCACGGGCTCAAGAGCTTCCTCATTTTCAATCGACCAGATATGAGTATAATTCTGGAAATCAGGGTGCTCAAGCATAAAACGAAACATCGCATACGGACTATCCGTCATACTATTTCCATCACGACTCTCATATAAAACCGTATTTTCTTTAATCGGCATCTTCTCATAAAAATACGCATACTGATTCACCCGCCGATGCCCCGCCCTAAGCAGATAATTCGTCACCGGATTCAACAAATAATTGATTTTTCGCTTCAAAGCTTTTTTATTTAAAATTTCTTGCCACCACCTATCGTCGAAACTTGGAAATTTCTCCATTTCCCGGGCAATATTTGCAAAATATTCCCGACCTCATTATTCCCAAATTCAACAGAAAATATAATGATGCCTGGTGTGCTTGGGATTTTGTCGAACACGTCGTATCATCTAACGCGTCTATGGGGGCTTCAAGTTCTGAATGAGGTTCCTAATCGACTTATGGGCTTCTTAATGTTTTGAATGGAGGGTTCCTAGACAAAGTATGGGGAAATTTGCGTACGGAATGGGGTTCTTCATGCTTAGAATGGGGTTCTTGGAAGAAATATGGGTTTCTTTATCTCTGAATGGGGTTCTTGGAAGAAATATGGGGTTCTTTATCTCTGAATGGGTTTCCTCGCTCACGAAATGGGTTCCCCAATGGAATTATGGGTTTCTTCGCACAGAGTGGGTCTCCTCATGGATTTATGGGTTTCTTTGAGCACTGAATGGGGTTCTTGGAAGAAATATGGGGTTCTTATTCTCTGAATGGGTTTCCTCGCTCACGAAATGGGTTTCTTAACGGACTTATGGGCTTATTCGTATTCTAAATAGGCTTCCTTCATCCTTTCCACATCAAAAGTGATCCGAAAAGTTCCTTGTGTATAACTTCCCCCCAAAAAAAGCGGACGCATATAAAATGAAATTTCTTCCCTCAGAATAAGCTCGTTCAAAATTCGCCCGTAAATCTCCCATCAATTCCTTTGAGAAAAAATAATCTGTTCGCGGAATTCCGAGTGGAATGATATTTTCCACTGGTATATTAAAACAAAAAGCATTTGCAATCATTTCTCTCAAAAAAGAAAAAGCGTAAGGCTTTTATAATAGAAACACCTCACGCTTTTTCACCTAGTAATTAAAGGCCCGATAATTCAACTGATTTCTCTATTGCGGCTTTTCTATACGCATCTTTTTCCTCTTTAGACATTTTCTTATATTCTTTTAAGAATTTCTCGTATTTGGGAATAACCTCTTCTACAGAACCAAAATCCTTTACTCTTCCAAATTCTAGCCAAAGAATTTTTTCGCAGAATGTTTTCATTTGACCAATCGAATGGCTAACGAAAATCATCGTTTTTCCTCTTTGTTTAAATTCTTTCATTTTCTCCAAACTTTTATCAGCAAATGTCTTATCTCCCACTGAAAGAGCTTCATCAATAATAAGGATATCAGGGTCAACACTTACTGAGATGGCAAAACCAAGTCGTGATTTCATTCCGCTGGAATAGGATTTTACTGGTTGATCAATAAACTTTCCTAACTCGGAGAATTCAATAATCTCTGGTTCCAACTCTTTGATTTGTTGTTTATTGAAACCTAACATAAGGAGCTTTAATTCAATATTATCTCTTCCAGATAAATCCTCTTTTAACCCAGCAGACACTGCAATAAGAGCGGTATCCCCGTTGACGGTTACTGTGCCAGATGTCTCTGGAACAATTCCTGAAATTATATTGGATAACGTTGATTTACCAGAACCATTGATCCCGATAAAACCAACTACATCTCCTTTTTCCGCTTCAAAGCTAACATCCGTCAAAGCATAGAAATCTTCTCCATAGTCTTTCGGAGTAATGAGGTCCAAGATTCGTTCTTTCGTATTACTATATAATTTATATTTCTTCGTAATGTTTTTTACAACTATTGATTTCTCCATCACAGTCACAACCATTATAAGTAATCTATAAAATGTCTTCTGAACTTAACATGTATCACTGAACCGAACAAAAATAGCACAATCACTAGGCCCCAAAAATAGAGGCTATATTGCCAATGTTCCACAAAGTACCAATCCACTCCAAATAAAGCAGATCGGTAACCCTCAATAAGATAATAGAGGGGATTCAGTTTCATAAGAGTTGGTAGTGGTTCATCTAACATTGATACCTGCCAGAGTATTGGTGATAAATAAAGCACCATTCTTAAAGTAGCATTTAAAAACATATGAACATCCCTAATAATCGTTGACAAAGTTGAAGTAATCAAGGATATGGAAAACATTAGACAAAACGCAGCAAATATAAAATAAAATATTTGCAGAAAATAAATACTCAGATAAAAACCGGCGAATTGAAAGATAATCACCACAAATCCCAAAATAACTATATGGATATAAAACTGAGAGAACAACGCTATATTAGGAATAACGCTCATTGGAAAATTCATCTTCGATAACATCCGTAACCTTGTATAAATAGACTTAGACCCCTGAATGGTCGATTGATAAAAAAACGTCCATAAAACGAAGCCTCCAAATAGCCAATAGGAAAACGGAACTTCTATGCCCGGAGCAATCTCAATATCTGCCCTTTGACGAATGCTTCCAAATACAAACCAGTAAATCAGTACTTGGATGAGAGGATTCAAAAATTCCCATACCATTCCTAAATAATTGCTTTTATTTTGGCTTTCCAACTCATATAACGACAATCTTCGAATAAGATAAAAATGATCTATTTGCTCTTTAATAACCGTTATTGCAGCTTTCATACAATTTCCTTTCAAATTCCATAATCAAATCGTACGCTTCATAAATTATACAAGGTAGGACATGAAATGACAATAAAAGAGAGAAAAAACACATAACCTCCCCAAAATGGCTCGAAAATTTCAGCTATAATTGAGCCCTGACAACTTCAAACGATTGATCAGGGCAGTCTTTCAGGAGATATTCTTTTTTTGATAAAGTACAATTACAAAGTCATTCCGATTATCCCTCCAGCACATCCGCAATTCGCATACTTGCTGATCCATCCCCATATGGATTACTTGCCTGGCTCATCTTCTCATATTCGACTTGATCTTCTAACAAAAGCTTAAAGGTTTGATAGATAACTTCCTCTTCAGTACCCACTAGCTTCAATGTTCCCGCAGCTATTCCTTCAGGTCTTTCTGTGGTATCGCGCATAACCAATACAGGTTTACCTAGGCTTGGAGCTTCCTCTTGAATGCCCCCACTATCTGTAAGGATCATATGAGATCTTGAAAGGAAATTATGGAAGTCAATGACTTCTAAAGGTTCAATAATCCGAACGCGATCACAGTTCCCTAAAATCTCATTCGCCGCTTCCCTTACGACAGGATTCATATGTATGGGATAGATTGCTTTGATATCTGGATGTTCATCCACAATTCTCTTAATGGCCCTAAACATGTTTTTCATTGGCTCACCCAAATTTTCACGTCTATGGGCTGTGATCATAATGAGTTTACTATCTCCCACCCAATCTAACTGTTCATGTGAATACTTTTCATTTACAGTGGTCTTTAATGCATCAATAGCTGTATTCCCTGTAATATAAATAGACGCAGGATCCTTACCTTCTTTTATTAAATTCTCTTTCGACATTTCTGTTGGGGCGAAATTATACTTTGCTACAATCCCAACCGCTTGGCGATTGAATTCTTCAGGGTAAGGAGAATAAATATTGTATGTGCGTAAACCTGCTTCAACATGACCTACAGGAATTTGCAAATAGAAGCATGCTAATGCTGTTACAAACGTTGTTGAAGTATCACCATGAACTAATACGACATCTGGTTTTACTTCCTCTAAAACAGCCCTCATTCTGTCCAAAATATTAATCGTTACATCAAATAAAGTTTGCTTAGACTTCATAATAGAAAGATCATAATCAGGTGTAACGTGAAAAGCTTCCAAAACTTGATCTAACATTTCTCGATGCTGCCCAGTCACACAGACAACCGTTTCTAATCTTTCTCGTGTTTTCAATTCTTTGACCAAAGGACACATTTTGATCGCTTCAGGTCTTGTTCCAAAAACTACCATTACTTTTTTCATGAGATTTTCACAATCCTTTGAATTGATATTTTAGTTTTCAATATATATTTTCTTCCCAATTCGACTCTGTATTCAGCTTTCAATAAGAAATTGTGATTTCTCCGCGGAATCAAACTATATCAGTCATACAATTTAAATATAGACAAAAAAACAAAGCACTACTTTAAACTTTTTACTAATAGTACAATTAATGAAATGAAAGGCCTGATATCTACAAGATTTCAGGCACTATTTTTAATACATTATTTAAATTACTAGTGATAAGAAAAATCATTAATTTTCCATTGTCCCATATTTAATATACGATCTATAGTTCAGATTATTTTCTTGTAATAGTTTTAATTTTATTTTCAATCCCAATTAGTTCTTCCTGATCAACGATATATTTGCCAACCTTAAAATGAAGTTTAACATTTCCATTTTCGGAAAAAATTGGCGTAATAAGTCTATTATTAATTAATCGTGGCGTTAAAGTTTCATTCGTTAGCTTTATATTCTTTGCAATAAAACTATTTTCCCACGAAAAGCACAATTGTATATCCCAGAGTCCTTTGGTTAGATCTAAATGTTCGAAGTCAATCAAGGCATTAAACTGGAATTTATCTTCCTTTACTTTTTTCGTATCTCCAATAATCTGTTTTGCCTCACCTGTTTTTCTCTTTATCAGTTTAATATAGGCTTGCGGGGATGTATTGCTAAACATGTCTCCAATAGCTGTTAAAAGAACCTCCGCTTTAATCTTTCGGGTTTTCTCCCATCTGAAATTTTGAAGATGTAGTTCTATATCCTTTAGTTTTACCCTTGTAGCTTTATTCGCCATTAGAGTTTTCAAAAATTCATCCCATTTTTCAAAATAACGCAATTCTGTATATCGATCTATATTATCTTTTGCATAATTAGATATCTTCTGCAGATTTGGATTTTGCAGCAACAAGACAACCTTTTCTGCCAAATCATTAACAGAGCTATTCTTCACTATATAACCATTTTTCCCATGTTCTACTATATCATTTGTTTCAAAATTATAATCAAAGGATATAACAGGACAACCACTTTGTAGACTATTAATCATTTCTAATTCACTATTTTCCGCGTGGTTAACAAAGACAGCACATTCCGATAAGGAATATATATTTTCTTGTATATTATGCTCTTTAAATATATCAACATTCCCAATCAAGCTTAATTTTAATGTTAATTCATCTACTAAATCCCGCAATTCATCATTTAATCCATATATCTTTAACTTTACATCTGGAATCTTATCCGCAACAATCCGTAATGCTCTTAAAAGAATTTCGGCCTCCACAATATTCCCATTATGGAAAGTCGCCACTATCGAATTACTCTCCCTTTTATTCAATGTTGTATTGACTACCTTATCGGGAACCAACATTGGCAAAAAGAACATATTATTACGTTGGCCATATTTATCAAGATTCTCTTTCATTTCCTCATGCGTAGAAAACACAATAGCATCAGGATTCGATAAATACTCATATTGAGATTTTACCTTTAAATATTTTATAAACTTTTCTAGACTATAATTTTCAAAGTCATGTATAAAATAACTTTTATACAAATTATCATCCGGCAATTTTTCAACTAAATGAAAGTCCGTAATTCTATCCGCAGCAATAAATGTGGAAAATGTTTCACCAATTAGTTGTTCTAAAAAGTAAAGCCACAGCTTATCCGTTGTGTAAAACTCATGAATTCTATGTTTTTCATTATCAAACAATTGGAACTTCGGAATACTGTCATCCTTAAAATTTCTTTTCTTTATTAGAAAGAGACTGCCGTCCCTGTTAAAAAAATGCTCAAAAGTTACTTTATTGTTTACAAATATTGATCTTCTATATAAGAAACCTTCATCATCAAACTCATCAATATTATCTATTTGTCTTTTACAATTATAAAAATATATTGATTTCAATATATTTCTTTCATCATATATTTTTTTTATTTTAAGTATTCCTTTTTTAAATCCCAATTTTGAATAACCGTTCGACATATTTTCGGCATTTTCGAACCAATCAAGGTTATCGTGTTCCCATTCAACAGGTTTTGGAAGATTGGTATCAGGAACCTCACTATTTCTAAAAAAGTCATACATATTGATAAATATATTTGTTAGAGACTCGCCAGTAACTATTTCTAAGTTTTTAATTTTTTTGTAGAAGTCTCTATCATATTCCTTAATAATTATTTTCGTTGAAATGTCGCCGCTTCTTTTATTCAGTAAAATTGCTCTGTTTAATTGTGCACCCATCACTTTATCCAGAGTAGAAGAAATAAATAGGCACTGATTTATCATTTTATTCATACTCATTATTTCACCTTCACCCTTGTAGACAGTTAATCTGTAGAGCCTATATTCTCATGAGTTATACCATTTGTATTAGTATTAATATTATTAGTAGCAGGCATGCTCTTTTCTTTCCGTAATATAATCCAATCAATCACTCGGTCCGCTGCACCACCATGCAAAAACTCAAAGTTCTTCTTCCTAAATATCTCTACCTTTTCAAACTCATAATCCTCATTTTCCAAAGATCCTAATAATTCATCGAAGCTTTTTACAATTTTCCCAGGAACAAACCCTGTAAATTCATCATAAAAATCCCTTGATGCAATATATTCTTCTAAGTCAAAGGCGTAAAAAAGCATTGGTCTATTTAATAAGGAATATTCATATATAGTTGAAGAATAATCCGTAATCAAAACATCAGCTATAAACAATATGTCATTGATTTCTCTATAATCTGTTGCATCAATTAATACATCAGAATATTCATCAGGTATAGCCAGGCTATTTTTCACCAAGAAATGCATTTTAAAAATTACCACAGCATTATTATTTCTACAAAATTGGGCTAGACTCTCCATATTAATCTTTTTCATTGGATAATAAGCAGTTTTTGGCCCCCCTCCTCTAAAAGTCGGGCCAAATAAAATGACTTTATCCGCATTTTTTACTTGCGGATATAGATTTTTTAGCTTTTTGATAGTTTCTTTCCTGTAACCTTCATCAAAGAATATATCCGTTTTGGGTATCCCTGTAGCTATAACATTATCTTCCTCAATTGCAAATGCTTCCGCATAATATGGAATTACATGCTTTGAACTAACAATTGCCTTCGTATAGATTCTATGATTTTCACCATCTATCTTAGGTGAAGCCGGTTTACCTAGTCGGCTATAACCAAAAGTTTTAAATGCCCCATTTGCATGCCACAACTGTACAATTTCCGTATCTTCATCATATTCAAGGGAGTTCACCATAGGTTGGTAGTCCTCAATAAAAATATAATCAGCTATGCCTAAATAAAATGGTAATTTAAACTTATCCCACCATTTACTCCTTGCCCAAATGTTCGTTTTGAAAACTTTATATAATTTATACTCTTTATCTAGATTGCGTTCAATCATTCTATTGTAAACAGCCCCTAAATTCCCTCCTATTTTTGAACGAGAAGCTGAGGTAAAAAGAACTCTTTTTCCATTCTTTTTTACAATTTTCTTACTCAGATTAAAGATTGTAACGAATAGTTGCTCTCTAAAATTAGCAATCCTTCTTTTAAATGTTATCTTTCTCCTCTTCTTAGGTTGTGAACATTTGAAGTATACATCAAAATACAAATTATTCTCTTTATTATTGAGCAGTAGATGAAACTTATATACACGCTTTGCACCACTTTTGAAATTACGAGAATATACTTCGTCCAGTGCGTTTCCTCTTATTAAATTTCTAGCTATACCAACCTTTCTAGTATTATTTTTCGAGACAATTAATAAATCCCATTTTCCATTGGGCAATCTATCTTTATTAAATATAGTTGTTATATTTATAACAATTTTAAAGCTATGTCCTTCAAATGACACATTTTTTAACGGAATCAATAGGTCATCTGAGTAGTTACATAAGTAAAACGAAGATTCTTGAACATTACTTCCTTCCACTAAACCATATAGCTTTAATTTTATTCTTTCCCACTCTATCTCATGGATACTTGCCGAAAAAGTGGGGTTTGAATTAGCTGTTTCCATGATTTCCTCCTAACAAATATTCAAAGCAACTGAGTTAATTTCATAATGAGTAACTCGAATAAGATATATTAATGATTTTTAAACGGTAGGCGAAATTTCCTCTGGGAATAAATGCGTGGAATCCCTCGCAGTAACCACGAAGATGAGAGGCTGAAACTAATCCTAATCCCCATGGAATGTGTCAGCCAAAGTAAAACCAGCATTGTCGAATTTAATACCAACACCTCTATTATAGTGTTAAATTTAAATTTATAATATAAGGCCTTTCGTGAAGAAGCATAGATTTTCGCTCGAATCTTTTAGCAATTAATTTTTTTTAAAATTAATTGTTCAACTACTCGTTTACTTGAATTTCCATCCCTGTGATCATAAAAATGTTCCACAAACGGCTTTATTTTCTGCAAGTCGAAATTTCCACTTTTTATAACCTTTATTATCTCCTCGGTACTTCTAGTTAAAACACCTGGTATAAATGAACTGTAATTATAATAAAAATCTCTTTCTGCAATATATTCTTCTAAATCAAACGCAAAAAAGATCATTGGTTTGTTAAGTAACGAAAATTCAAAGCATACAGAGGAATAATCAGTGATTAATATATCGGTAACAAATAACAAATCGTTTATTTCTCTATAGTTCGAAAAATCATATACGAATTCTTTAAACTCCTCTGGTATTTTAAATTTCTCCTTAACAAAAGGGTGAATTTTTAATATAAGTACATAGTCATCGTGTAGGTGATTATATAATTCCGAGAGATCTAAGATATCTGACGGATAGTAGGCATTTCTTTTTCCTAACCCACGAAATGTGGGAGCAAAAGTTATTACTTTTTTTTCCTTTAAAAAAGGATATTGTTTGTATAAATCTTGTCTTTTATTCTTTTTATAATCCTCGCAAAAAAAGATATCTGTTCTAGGAATTCCAGTTGGAATAATCTTTTCCTTTTTTATTCCAAATCCTTCAGCATAGAAATTAATAACATTCTTTGAACTAACGATTGCTTTAGTATAATTTAGGTGGTCCTTTGAGTTTAATTGTGAGTCCTCGCATCGTTCCGTACGACTATATCCAAACTTCTTAAATGCACCTACAGCATGCCAAAGTTGTATTAATTCAGCATCTTTACGGATTTTCAAGGGATACACTATCGGATAGTAATCGTCGAGAAAAATATATTTAGAAGTAGCTAGATGATATGTTAATTTAATCAATTCAGTATAGCTTCTTTTACTGGACTTTAGGAAAAAATAATAATCTAAATCAAGATTTCTTCTACACATTTCTTTGTAGACAAATAAGAAATTCCCACTCATCTCTTCTCTACTGTCAGAGGCGAATAGTACTTTATTTTTTTGTAGCGGTAAGAATAGGAATACGTTATATATAGACTTAATTAAGAATGATTTTATAATACGCTTCTTAAATGGAAATAATTTCATCTCATTCCCCCAAAATCCTTGTGAAAGATACAATACTGCTTCATTTTATTAAAGGTAAAAAGGGATTAATTTAAATAATCCCTTTTTACTGCCTCATTTCTCGGAAAAAATATGTGAAACAATTTTTTGGCTTACTCGCTTATCACCATCAAAAAAGAAATCCTTAAATTTCAGTATCAAATCCTTATCATATTGCCCTTGCTGTATCCAGTTTGCCAATTGATAAGTATCTGTAAAAAATGGACCTGGTATAAAAGTTTCAAAGTCAAAATAAAAATCACGTTCTAGCATATACTCTTCCAAATCAGTCGCATAAAAAGCTATTGGCTTCTCTAATAAACTGAAGTCAAACACAATTGAGGAAAAATCTGTTATAAGGATATCTGAAACTATCATTAATTCCTCAATAGTAAATTCGCTATCCATAACCGTTACAAAATCCGACTCATCTTCGACAATCATACTTTCTTTCATATAAGGATGCAGATGAATTAATAGTGTATACTTTTCACCAAGTACTTCTTTTAATATCCTTATATCGAGAGGACAATCAAAGGCTTCTTGATTATGACTTCCACCTCTAAATGTGGGTGCATATAGAATGACTTTTTTATTTATAAATTCCGGGTATTGGAGAAAAAAACGTTCTTCCGCTTCACGTACATATTCTTGTTCAAAAAAGAAATCTGTACGCGGCACTCCTAATGGATGAATCTTATCCTCTTCCAATCCAAAAGCCTCCGAATAATAAGGAATAACATTTTTCGAGCTAACATATACTTTCGAATAATTAGAATGGATTTTCACATGATTCAAATATTCTGGACTAGGACCAAACGATTTTCCTACTGTACTTAACCCAAACTTTTTAAAGGCACCTGCAGCATGCCACAATTGAATAATTTCAGATCCATCTCTTGGTTTAATAACATAAATTGGAAAATAGTAGTCATCAACAATGAAATATTTAGAAGTCGCCAGCCCATAAATTGACTTAAGCATATGGAGAAAATAATCGACTTTACCAATAAATGAACCTTTAAATTTCTTTATGAGAAAATGATATTGATAATCCGGGTGTTGATTAACCATTTCTTTATATAAATATTTCAAATTTCCCTCTAACGACTTTGAACGATAGGAAGCAAACGTTACCTTTTTCTCCTTAATCGGGAAGACAAAAGCCATTATATTATAAATAAGTCGTAGAAAATATTTGACTATAATTGTAGGTAGAAATTTCAAGTTCACCTTTATGCCTACCTTCCTTCATTGCTGCTCCATTAAATGTTCCAGGCCAATACCGTTTTCCCCCAGGATACGGTTAAATCTTTTTCAAAGGCTTCAATAATTTCTCCAATTGTAGTAATGGATTGAACTGAACCAATAAGTGTGGTCAAATAATCCACAATATCAGGGAATTCTTTCATCAATTCCACTGTGTCGACAAAATCTTTACGACCACTTCGACTACTTCCAATAATGGTAATTCCCTTTTCTAATACCATTCTGGAATTCAATTGGATAGGATATTCAGATACTCCCATGATTGCAATAGAACCCTCTGGGTAGATATGGTCTATAATCTGGTTAATAGCTGCTTCACTACCTCTTCCACCTACCGCTTCAAAAGCATGATCGATCAATAAATCTTCAGGTATCTCATCTATTTGGTAGGCTTCATCTACAAAGGAAAAATGATCTAGTTTATATTGGTTTTTGCCGAAGATGATGATTTTGCTGTTCGGATACTTTTTCTTTAAAAGCAAGGAAGTGATATAACCTAAATTACCATCTCCCCAAACGCCCAATACATCTCTTCTTTTATGTGCTTTGGCTTCAAAGCGGGTAATGGAATGTGTTGCAATCGTAATTAATTCCGTAAACGCCGCTACTTTTGGATTAATATCTTCAGGTAATTCAACTAAGCGATCCGCTTCTAAAAACACATAATCCTGCATAAAACCATCATATCCACTTGACCTAAATTTGCTGGAACGCAAATAGTTTTCTGCACAATACTCATCAACTTCCGTAGGCGTATTAGGAATCATCACGACTCTTGTCCCAATTTTAAACTTACCCGAACGATCAAAAACAACTTTACCGATTCCTTCATGAATTAACGCCATTGGCAATTTAGCACTCATTGCCTCTTTACCTCTTGTGCCTGTGTAATAGCGCTGATCCGCAGCACAAATAGAGAGGTACTCAGGGCGAACCACTACATAGTCTGATTGTAAACTTCGATCTTTATAGGTAACTTCAAATTGTCGGGCAGAAACTAATCGATAAACTTGATTAATCATTGTGAAATCCGCTCCTGTATAATGGCATTTGCCACTTTTAGATCGTAAGGGGTTGTTACCTTTATATTAAATACCTCTCCCCTTACCAATTTTACCTTTTCGCCTTTTAAAGCGAATATCTTACATGCATCTGTCAAGATACTTTTTTCGTCTTCATCAAGCGAATGATAAAGTTCCACTAGCTTTTTAATATTAAAGCTTTGAGGAGTCTGTCCTTGGAACATCGTGTCTCGAACAGGAATTTCCGTGATTACTTCCTGGTCTTCGGATCGAATAATTGTATCAATTGCTTCAATCACCGTATCAACAGCAGAGTATTCTAGAGCGGCATTAATATTTTCATCTATAATTCTATGAGTTAAAAATGGACGCACAGAATCGTGAGTGACAATAATATCATCATCATTAATCCCAAAATGCTCGTCAATATAACGAACTCCGCTCATGATGGATTCGTTTCTATCTTTTCCGCCTGCAACAACCGCAATTCGGTCTGTTTCACCAATATATTTCTTTATAATATCTTTAGTGTGGTTAACCCAGTCTTTACGTGATACAATAATGATCTTATCAAAACGATCATTTAATAAAAACTTCTCGATGGTATGAATGATAATCGGTCGATTATTTAGCGACAAAAATTGCTTCGGCATATTGACATTTCCCATTCTTGAGCCGTTTCCACCCGCTAAGATTTCTGCATATATCACCGTCATATCTCCTTTTGTATATGTTTATATGAAACTAACATTTTTTGTTGAAAGATGTCACAAACTCATAGTAAATATACACTTTTTTAAAAAATTTATCAACATAGCTTCTATCTCATTATAGACCCGATCATAGTTATTCAAATATAGCACTTATGACCCGATATATACCAGTGAATGTCGGAAATTTCTACCACATGGTGTAAATCTTACCGCTCGTGTGTCCCGTTATTTATAGCATAGTGGAGATAGCCAATGCAAACGGATTGAATCCATATTAGTAAGGTATTAAATAAGAGGTTGTCTTTAATAAGTGACAACCTCTTAAGAGCACTATTACTTATTGTCTTTTAATGAATACTGTTTTTCAAAGTACTCTTTATATTCGCCGCTAATAATTTGCTCCCACCATTCCTTATTATCCAAATACCATTGAATGGTCTGAGCAATACCAGTTTCAAAATTATAAGTTGGTTTCCAACCTAGATTTTCTAATTTTGTAGGATCAATTGCATATCGTTTATCATGACCTAGTCGATCCTCAACAAACTTAATTAAGCTTTCTGGTTTGTTAAGGGCACCTAGAATAGTTTTTACCACTTCAAGATTTGTTTTCTCATTATGCCCTCCGACATTATAAACCTCACCATCAGCGCCCTTATGTAGAACTAAATCAATCGCAGAGCAGTGATCATAAACATGAAGCCAATCCCTAATATTTTCCCCTTTACCATAAACTGGAACACTTTCATCATTTAAAACCCTTGATATAGTAAGTGGGATTAACTTCTCTGGAAAGTGATATGGACCATAATTATTAGAACAACGAGTAATATTAATCGGTAAACCATATGTTTCATGATATGCGCGTACTAATAAGTCAGAAGAAGCTTTACTTGCACTATATGGACTGTTAGGTTGAATTGGAGTATCCTCCGTAAAGAATACAGTTGGATCAAAATCTAATTCACCATACACTTCATCTGTTGATACATGAAGGAATTTAGATACATGGATATGTTTAGCAGCATCTAAAAGTATTTGTGTTCCTAATACATTTGTTTTTATAAAGATTTCTGGATCTGTGATGGAACGATCGACATGACTTTCAGCCGCAAAATGAACAACATAATCAAAGTTTTCTTTTTCAAATACGCTAAAGATCGTTTCTCTATCACTGATATCTGCCTTTATAAAATGATAATTATCGTTGTTTTCTATTTGTTTGTGCTTTGTTAAATCACCTGCATATGTTAGCAAATCTAGATTATAAATATCATAATCTGGATATTTATCCACCATATACTGTACAAAATTTCCTCCAATAAAACCTGCCCCACCAGTAACTACTATCTTTTTCTTTGACATAACTATTTCACCTCATGTTTTAGCTCATTCAAATAGTGTGATAATGCATCTTGCCATTTTGGTAATCTTGTAAATCCATTATCCTGAAGTTTTGTTTTAGACAACCTTGAATTTTTCGGTCTTACTGCCGGAGTAGGGAAATCTTCTGTTGGAATAACATTAACTTTGACTTTTTTATTACTTTGTTTAAATATCTCCTTAGCAAATTCGGCCCAACTACAAAATCCTTCATTTGTGGCATGGTAAATTCCATACTTCTCTGTTTGAATCATGTCAATTATTAACTTGGCTAAGTCGTAAGTATAGGTTGGTGAACCAACTTGGTCTCCTACAATACTTACTTCCTTATTAGATTCTGCTAATCGTAACATAGTTCTTACAAAGTTTTTTCCATTCAAACCGAAAACCCATGAAATTCGCACAATAAAACTATCTAATGTTTCCTGAACTATTTTCTCGCCTTCATATTTCGTTAGACCGTAATAGTTAATAGGATTTGTTTGGTCTATCTCCTTAAATGGGGTTTCGCCGTTTCCATCAAAAACGTAGTCAGTACTGACATAAAGAAATTTAGCTCCAACCTTTTTTGCTGCTTCTGCTAGATTCTTTGTTCCTTCTACATTCACGTTCCAACAAGTTTCTTTGTCATCCTCTGCTTTATCGACTGCTGTGTAGGCAGCACAATGAATAATAGCATCTGGATTCAAATCTTCTACATATTTGTTCACTTCTTGCTGTACAGTTATATCTAAATCTTTACTTCCAACACCGTGAATCTCAAAGTTGTTTCTTTTACCTTCTTTTACCACATCATACCCCAGTTGCCCTGTGTAGCCTGTTACTAGAATCCTCATTCTACTTCTCCTCATAGAAAAAATTGATCTCTGCTTCTTCTAAACTTGGTGCATGTTGATCTTTTTCTGACAAAATAGGTTCGATATCCATAGGCCATTGAACTCCGATTGTAGAGTCATTCCATATAATTCCACGATCACAATCAGGTGCATAGTCGTTATCCACTTTATATTGGACTTCAGCGTCCTCAGTAATGGTCATAAAACCATGAGCAAATCCTCTTGGAACTAATAATTGTTTCTTATTTTCAGCGGAAAGTTCAATTCCATACCATTTACCAAATGTAGGGCTACCCTTTCTAATGTCTACTGCTACATCAAAAATAGCCCCTCTCGTACATCTTACAAGCTTAGTCTGTGCTTTCGGATTCAATTGATAATGTAATCCGCGCAACGTTCCTTTTGCAGCAGAAAAAGATTGATTATCTTGAACAAAATTTAAATCAATACCTGCTTCTTTTAATTTGGAATAACTGTGGGTTTCCGTGAACCATCCACGATGATCCCCAAAGACAACTGGTTCAATTACTTTGACGCCTTCTAAATTTGTATCAATAATTTTCATAATCTTACACCTCTAGTATTTAATGTTCCCATTGGCAACTTTTAATAAATATTGACCATAGCCCGTTTTAGAAAATTTCTCAGCAGAACAATATAATTCTTCTTGTGTTATCCAGCCATTAATATACGCTATTTCTTCCGGTGCTGATATTTTAATACCTTGATGTTCTTCTACGGTTCTTACAAAGTTTGTCGCATCTACTAGGCTTTGATGTGTTCCTGTATCTAACCAAGTATACCCACGACCTAATAATTCAACATGGAGATCACCAAGGTTTAAATATTCTTCATTTATAGAAGTAATTTCTAGTTCCCCACGATGAGAAGGTTTCACATTTTTTGCAATGTCAACCACACGGTTATCATAAAAATATAATCCTGTTACAGCATAATTTGATTTAGGTTCATTTGGTTTTTCTTCTACACTAATAACTTTCCCGTTTTCATCAAATTCTACAACACCAAACCGTTGTGGATCCGGAACATGATACCCAAAGACAGTAGCTCCGCTTTCTCTATTTGTAGCTGTAATTAATTTATTTCTTAAACCACTGCCATAATAGATATTGTCTCCTAAAATCATAGCAACAGAATCTTCCCCAATGAAATCCTCACCAAGAATAAAAGCATGTGCTAACCCCTCTGGTTTTTCTTGAACCACATACTGCAAGCTTATTCCATACTGAGAACCATCTCCAAGCAAGGCATTAAAGCGCGGAATATCTTCTGGTGTCGAAATAATTAATATGTCCCTAATCCCCGCTAACATTAACGTGGATAGGGGATAATATACCATTGGTTTATCATATACTGGTAATAGTTGCTTACTCGTTACCATCGTTAATGGATAGAGTCGCGTACCACTTCCTCCGGCTAAAATAATGCCTTTCATTAAATCATCCCCTACTAATATATAGATAAAGTTCCTAAAAATTTGTATCATGTACCTTCGTTTCTGCTTAATACCTAAGTATTACAGTTTTTAAACTAATCTTATGAAAAATCTTGTCAAGTTCTGTTACCCTTTGACATTATAACAAATTACATTTTAACATGCATAATTTATCTGATTGCATTTTCTGTTGCTTGCTCATGAAAATAAGCATCTAGGATAATGTTAAAAAGGTGCATTTTGAATATATTCAAAATGCACCTTTTCAGTACTAAATGTGGGATTCAGTTCAGACATAAAACCTATTTAACCACTATATAATCACCAGAAACCCAGCCTGCTTTACCATCCACTTTAACTTTATACCACCCACCATTCTGACCGATAATGGTTACTTTCGTATTTTTAGGTATAGTTCGGATAATGCTATTCGTCGTCTTTGGCCCGGTTCTAAAGTTAAGATTGCTTGTTGTAACAGCAGATTTACCCTCTAATTTACGGTCAAGAGCATATTGAGCATCGCCCGTTGGCTTAGGAGATGCACTTGGTTGATTTTTAAACTTCGGTACATCAAAGTGCAAAACATACGACTCTAGTAATTGGTATATATTGGCCATCCCTATGGTTTGGGATTCAGCCCAAGCTACATGTGTAGCATATTGATGGGTTGCCGGATTATCCGGATTCCAGCGCATTTTATATAACGTATTTTGACCACGGTCAATATATCCTTTCGATATAAACTGCGCACCCCCAATAATCGCATCTTCTACTTTAAACCAACCTTCTTGATACGCTCTTACAGAGCCCAAAACATTTGGATTTTGATCAAGAGCTCCGATGCCAAAAGCATTATATGTTGTTTTGATATTTTTAGCATTTTTTATATTAAACTTTTTATCTTTAGTAATTTTCCATTTACATGCACCGCTTTTGGTAACTTTACATTCTGCAATATACGCTCCTTTTGGTTGAATTGAAACCCATTTATTCTTGCTTATCTCTCCCACTTGAATAGTACCATTCGATAAAATCGATGAACCATTACCTGTCTCATGAAGAGCATGAGATATTAAGTATACTTCATTTATATTATATTTTTTACCAGCATTAATAAACGCTTGTGCTTGTGCTTTTCCAGAAAAAATCCCTTTACCTATAAGAACCTTATTATATAACTCTGTAACACTTAATCCAGCTGTTTTTGAAAGGTTAAGAAATTGTAGATAGCTACTAGAATCCTTTGAAATGTTGTTCGGATTGGCATAATATTCAACAAACTTCCTACTGGCATATAAAAGTCCAGCACCATCAGCCTTAGGACTCGCGGCCATTTGCCTATCAATCATATCTGAAAAATTAATAGGATAGTCTGTATACTGTTCAACTGTTCCTATTTTTTTGAATGCATCCTCTTTATTTACGGATTGACCTTTACCTTTTGACACTAACTTAACTTCAATGGCCTCTAAACGTTTTGATAAGCCTTGCGAACCTGCTTCCATTCCGTTCTTAGCCCAACCTAACCAGCCAAAGTTTTGGGCATGGACACGATAGTAAACATCATAATGTTTTGCCATTTCACCAGTAAGGTTAATTTTAATGGCTTCAAGACGCTTGCTTTCTCCACTTGTTCCGGATGCAGCACCGTTGGAGACATTTTTCAACCAGCCTTTACTTTGCACATGTGTGGAATATGTAATTCCTCCACTATAGGGAGCATCTTTCAAATCAATCTTAATCGCTTCTAAGCGTTTTGCTTTCCCAGTTGTTCCGCTTATTGCCCCATCCGATACAGAATCCATCCATCCATAAGTTTGAACATGTGTTGAATAAAGGACAGATGGTTTCGTAAGAGAAGGCCTAGCTGTTGGACCGGGAGCTTTTGTACCTTTTTCAACCAATTTAATTTCAATGGCTTCAAGACGCTTAGATAAACCTTCTGTTCCAGCGACTTCTCCATTTTTCGCCCAGTCCAACCATCCAAATGTTTGGGAGTGAACGCGATAGTATACATCATAGTTTTTTGCAACTTTGCCTGTAAGGTTAATTTTAATAGCTTCCAACCGTTTACCTTGTCCAGTAGTACCAGATGAAGAACTGTTGGAAACACTGTTTATCCATCCTTTACCTTGAACATGACTAGAATATGTAATTCCTCCACTGTAAGGAGAATCTTGTAAACCAATTTTGATCGCTTCCAACCGTTTGGATTCACCTTTGGTACCACTCATTGCGCCATCTTTAACAGAGCTCATCCAGCCGTGGGATTGAACATGTGTGGAATAGGTTACAGACGGCTTTGTAAGAAAAGGTTTATTTGTCGAACCAGGAGCCTTACCGCCTTTTTTCACTAGTTTGATTTGTATAGCTTCTAAACGTTTTGCAAGTCCCTCTGTTCCTGCTGGTTGACCATTTTTTGCCCAATCTAACCAACCAAACGTTTGGGAATGAACCCGGTAATAGACGTCGTAATCTTTTGCTTTTTTACCAGTTAATTCGATCTTAATTGCCTCTAGTCGCTTGTGTTTACCAGTAGTTCCACTTGCTGTTCCTGCTGAAACAGGATCTTGCCAACCATAAGTCTGAACATGTGTAGAATATTTCAAACCTAAGTCTTTCATATTACCGATCGAAATTTTAATAGCTTCTAAACGTTTGGCTTCTCCTGTAGTTCCACTTAAAGCTCCATCTTTAACTGTTTTCAACCAACCATGGGTTTGTACGTGAGTTGAATAGTTAATGGAAGGAGTTTGATTAGATTGTATCATATAGTTTTTCTTTACTACTGCCTCTGACTGTTCTTCAGGAGTAGTTAGAGCTTCTTCTAATGATGTTTCCTCTGATGGTACTTCTTCTATTGAATTTACCTCTTCTTCTTCAGTAACCTTTGCTTCATCTTCTACCATTTCAACTTCTGAAGATTCATCTTTTGTTTCTTTATCTTCCACAGGATTTAAAGGTTCATCTTTTATTTCTGGATCTTCCACAGCATTTAAGAATTCATATTCTTCTTCTGTGATTTCAACCTTTTGACTATCTTCATCTATTAAATAATAAACTGTTCTTTGATTCATCACAGTATTATACTCATCGATGATTTTTACCTCTTCAATAGATGTTCCATTTTCATTTTCAGTAATAATAGTCGTCTCGGCGTTTAATTCAAGAGGGTTAACCTTTTCAACCTTAAATGAATCAGATTGTGCTAATCTATAAACAATCCTTTCCTCTTCTGTTATAACAAGTTCACTGCGTTCGTCAGTAACATCAAGAGTGATCTCTTCAGTTGAATTAGACGTTTCGTTATAGATTTCAATTTTCCCACTAGCTAATGACTTCGATTCATCTGTCCATCCATTTAGGATTAATTTTATATTTTCATTAATGTCTATTTCCTGTTCTGCACCATCATATTGAATGAAATAATAACTAAAATCTTCTCCTAAATCTTCTGTGTCTAAACTATCTGATGCGTAAGCAAAAGTACCTTGAGCAAACAACACAGAAAACATTAATAATATACAACTTAGTAAACTTATCTTTCTTTGCATCATCAATCTCCCTAAATTTAAGTTTTACGTAATAGTAAATACAAAAGTCTTTCTCTTAATCTAGTTATAAGTAAAGACAAAAGTACCATTGAGACATTCTAAATCTTTTCTGTGCCTTTCACCTCTCTTACATTAAAAACTGAGACATATGGCCTAGTCTCCTTTTAGAATTTCAAATAAAAATAATGTGAATTATCCGAGTTAAACCTATAAATATAAATCCCCTAATCTAAGTTACTTATATGTTCTTATGTCGTAACTTACAAAACCCGAATCATGTCATATATTAACATATATTTCCACTTTACTCTATAGCAAATCAATAGAAAATTAGTTCCTTATAACCAACAATCCCGAAGAAACATTCTGTGTAGATAACTTTTTTACCGGTAGTATTTATCTACTTTTGTGCTAGAATAGTATATTGAATTGTAGGGTTTTGTTGAAAAACCAATTTTAAAACTTGATTAACAGGGAGAATCAGAATGCAAAAAATTTTACTTAGTAGTTTGTTGTTAATGCTTCTTATGTTTAAAGGAACTATTGCTTTTGCGGTGGAAAACCCTGCCGAACAAAAGGATGGAGAAGAAACTAACTATTACTCCATTCATTACGATGGTAAGGAACAAGAGTTAATACTTGAGGAAAATAATATTAAACTTATTTTAACAAGCTGGACGGATGAATCTAAGTCAGCGGTGAACGGTAAGTTAGAAATTAGTGATCATACATACTCAAGAATTACAGAAGAAATTATATTGGAAGTTACAGACCAACCAACCGAACTTAAAGTAACGAAAGATAGAAGTATTTATTATACCTTGCATCCTTCCGATTCATTTAATGTGGAAGAAATAAAGTTACCAGAATCGGACAATCCAACTACTGATGAAACTGAAATTGGAAATGAAGACGGTACTTCTGCAGATGAAACAAATGTTGAGGATGAACAAGTAACTGAAACTATAGAAGAAGATACCGAATCTGTAGAAGAGCAAAAATCGGAGACTTCGCCCGAAGAAAATGAAGATTTAAATTCAACAGATACAGTCTCTCCGACCAAGGACATCACAATCGATAGTGAACCATATTCCATACAAAACGAGGATCCTATTATCAGCTACTCCTCTCACGTTCAAGGAATTGGTTGGCAAAAATATGTTTCCAATGGAGAAACTTCTGGAACATCTGGTAAAGCTAAACGCTTAGAAGGAATTAAAATTTCAATCGATAACGCAAAAGATTTGGGTGTTAGATACTCTACTCACGTTCAAGGTTATGGGTGGCTCGATTATGTTTCTAATGGAAAAATTAGTGGTACCACAGGAAAAGCCAAACGGTTAGAAGCGATTAAAATTGAATTGACTGGTAAAAAAGCAAAAGATTACGATGTCTATTACCGTGTTCATGCCCAAACTTTCGGTTGGTCTGGATGGGCAAAAAACGGAGAACCTGCTGGAACAGAAGGGCTTTCTAAAAGACTGGAAGCAATCGAAATAAAAGTAATAGAAAAAGGATCTAATGTTAATATTTCAACAGGTAATTCGTTTATTAAGAAACCTACTATCGCTTACTCCACCCATGTGCAAACATATGGTTGGATGAGCCAAGTCAAAAATGGAGCATTGAGCGGAACGACAGGAAAGAAAAAGCGATTAGAAGCGATTAAAATTGATTTACAAGATTCCAATTACTCCGGGGATGTAATTTACTCTGCACATGTTCAGAATCTTGGTTGGTTAAAGAATGTCTCTAACGGTGCTGTTTCTGGAACAAATGGCCAAAGTAAACGGATGGAAGCTATAAAAATCAACCTTACAGGAGAAGTTGCGAAATATTACGATGTATACTACCGAGTTCATTCTCAATCTTTTGGATGGCTAGGTTGGGCAAAAAATGGACAAGCCGCTGGAACAGAAGGTTTATCCAAGCGACTTGAGGCTATTGAAATTAAATTAGTAGCAAAAAGGGGTAAAGCTCCTGGATCAACTGCTAATCGATTTCTAACTAAGCCTTCAATTGTTTATTCTTCACACGTTCAAACGTATGGTTGGTTAGATTCAGTTAAAAATGGAGCAATGAGTGGCACAAAAGGGCAATCAAAACGTTTAGAAGCGATTAAAATAAACTTAGAGAACTCTCCATACTCAGGAAATATTGTTTATTCCACTCACGTTCAAAGTTTTGGTTGGTTAAAGAATGTATCCAACGGTGCTATATCTGGAACGAATGGTCAAAGCAAACGAATGGAAGCCATTCAAATTAATCTCACAGGCGAAATTGCAAAACACTATGATGTATACTACCGAGTTCATTCTCAATCTTTTGGATGGCTAGGTTGGGCGAAGAATGGAATGAAAGCTGGGTCAGAAGGTATTTCCAAACGCTTGGAAGCTATCGAAGTAAAATTAGTACCTAAAGGTAAAGGGCAATCTGTAAAGGCAAGCAAGGCATTCAAGCAACCTGTTAAAATCAAGGTCTTTCTTGACCCAGGACATGGTGGTTATGATACGGGAGCGATAGCTAGAGGAATAAAAGAAGCCGACTTAAACTTGGCCGTTGCAAAAAAGGTGGAAAAGTTATTAAAAGGTCGTGGCTATTCTGTACATATGTCACGAAACAGCGATTCGTATGTTGGATTATATGACAGGCCAAAAATGGCAAATAATTTAGATGCAGATATATTTATTAGTATTCACCATAACTCAACTGCTTTTGCAACAACCCTCGTGAATGGGATTGAATCGTACTACTATAAATATGATAAAGAATATCCTTCAAAAATAAACAAGGATATGCATGATAATCCTGAAAGAATTAAAAAGAGTGTAACATTAACGAACTTTATTCATCAGAATATGCATAGGAATACCGGAGCAGTAAACCGTGGAGTAGGTGGAGCATCATTTGCGGTAATACGTGAAGCAAAAATGCCGGCAACATTATTGGAACTTGGATATATTAATAATGCATCTGAACGGATTAAATTAGTTACAAATTCCTATCAAAATAAATTAGCTAAGGCTATAGCCGATGGCGTAGATCAGTACTTTAAAGCCAACTGATAAAAACAAGGACCAGGAATAAGATTTTCCTGGTCCTTGTTTTATTTCAAAAACTTTATTTCAGATTCCGCAATAAACTCCGTATTCATAATACCATCTGTATCTACCGGACGAAGTTCAAACCATCCTTTTATTAAAGGGTACACTGTAATTTCATCATCTTTTTTAAATTGATTAACCTTAATCGCATTCTTTGAAGGCCTTGCATAGGAAAAGACATCGTTTTTTTTAACTATTGCTTTCTTTTTTGAATCTGCCAATATTATCATCCTTTTACTTAGTCATTTTTACATCAAATGAAAGATTATCATGATCTTTAGTAAAATATGCTCTAACTGTATATTTCTTTCCAAACGAACGTACAGGGTCAATTATTATTTCCTTTTTAGGGCCTGCTTCTTTCTCTTTATTAGAATGTGTAATTTTATCTATAAAACCTTTAGCTTCATGTATTTCTTCATGTTGTTTTATTTTTAGGTCATTATTTCTTGCTTGTCCCAACCTTCTTCTTTTCGTATATCCATCTATTATTCCTTCAATAAAGACATCCCAAGGTCCAACAGATTTCTCATCTACAACGAAATCGCGGTAATCAACTTTAAAACTAAATTGGCCTGACTTATTTAAAAGATTATTTTTAAATCTTTTTTCTATTCCAGAGCTCCTATGGACAAGAATTAACTCATTTTTTACATTCATATTAATTAAAAGGCTTTGATAAAACTGTCCAGATATTTCAAAATGTGTGTTATCTAGCACGATATCATCTACAAAAACATCTGAAGTATTTAGATGATTTACGGGATATTCACTATCATAAGCTAAATACTTTCTAGAATATTTAAAGTTTGCATAAATCCACCCGTTTTCAACTCTTGTTACTTGATTTGGACTCACTTTATCCATTTGCTTATGAACCATCAATAACTTTTGCAAATCATTTTCCTGTGCAATTAACACAAAATAATGGAATAGGGACGGTAATAAATTGATCAATTCATCATTTACGTGGTTATCAATAAATTTTTTCGTTTCATTTAACCAGTCTTTTTTTTGTTCTGCTGTTAATTTATTCGTTAAAAGGTATCTTCTTAATTTGCTCGTTTCATAGAATCTTTTTAAGAAAGCCGCAGATAATTCCGTTTTATATAAGGGACTTAAATCTGACTCTTTAATAGTCGTCATTATATTATTAAACGAATAATAAAAGTTTTCGGCTGGGAAATATTTAAAACTTAAATTTTCGTGTCCCCTTTTAACAACATAATAGTACTCATAATCAGTTAGAACAGTAATAACTTTAGCATTAATATAACACTGCATAACGAATAATTGATCTTCCCCTACAACCGCTTTTTCATTAAATTGAATACCATACTTTCTTATAAAATCAACATTAAACATTTTATGCGGGGCCAATGAAAAAACCAAATTATGTTCAACAATCTCAGCTTTTGGCAAATTTCCAAATTTAAACATAGACCGCGGGACTTTTCTCCCGTTAACCCCTACATATTTTCCAAATATAACATCTGAATTATTTTCTACTGCATTCTTATAAAATCTTTCTAGCGTTTCTTCCCCAATAAAGTCATCATTGTCTAGAAATAGAATATATTCCCCTTTCGCAGCATTAATCGCATCATTTCTTGGTAGCATTGGACCACCAGAATTTTCAGTTCTATTAATAAGTTTAATATTATTATGGTTTTTCATATAAGATTCTACAACCGCTGCGCTATTGTCAGTTGAGACATCATTCACGCAAATTACTTCAAACTCACTACTATCCATTGTTTGATTTATTAAAGAATCTAATGTTACATTTAAATGTCTTTCCGCATTATAGATTGGGATTGCTACAGTAATTTTCAAACCGTTCAACTCCTATAAGCAATTAGTATACTGATCTTTTAATAATCATTACATTAACATTTTATAGAAAAAAAATATATGGTCAAATTTTGCCTCATATAATTCGAATATTGTTTCTTCAGCTTTATTTGATCCCATATTCCGCGCCCCTTTAAAAGCCTAAAATCTTTTTTTGCAGGAATTCCCCCACGTCCTATCGAAGGGTAAGGGTATGAATACCGTGGGGTGATTGCAATGAATAATCCAATTCCGCAGATTC
>NZ_BORB01000029.1:0-55555 GCF_018332955.1 Lederbergia ruris | reverse complement strand
TCTGGGATGTTGGTGGTCTGGTAACCTCAATTATCCTCAGAATTTAGGGGGTGGCAAGTTTTTTATTTATAAACCCTTTTAAGTCAAGGATGGATTAACTTTTTACTATAGATTTTTTGACAATACGTAAACATTAAGGGGGAGTGAAACATGAAAAAGTTTTTAGTGCTAATGAGTATTTTAGCCCTTCTGTTATTAGGGGCTTGCGGTGGTAAAGACAAGGGGGAAGCCAAGCCTACATCTAAAGAAAATGTAGGACAGACTGAAAAAAATGATGGTGCTCAGAAAGAAAAGGCTTCAGATGATTCGAAGGATACAGAAAAGGATGAGAAGGAAGAAGAGGATTCTTCCCAGAATGAGGAAAACGATGGGGGAATACTGAATCCATATATTGAGGAGTATACTGGTGGGGATGTAGAGGTTGTATTTACAAATAAAAACCCAGGCCTTTCTCATGCATTTAGTGACAAGGTCAGCATGACAATTGATGAGTACCAAATTGTCCATGTAAGCAATATGAATGAGTCAGCTAAGGGTTCTTTTAATGATGAAGACGAGGGATATGTCTTAACATTAAAATTGACACTTGATAACCAATCAGAAGATGAAATTAGTTACGCTGGCGGGCTATCTATGCAGACAGATGATGCGACAGAACCTATTGTAAAAAGAACGACATTAGTCGACCGTGATCAGTGGATGAAAGATGATTCTACTGAAGGGGCTTCTCTTTATTCAGCTGGGAAATCTTTTACAGGTTTGGATGCTTTCTTGATCACAAAAGAACAATTCGAAAAATCGAAGCTACCTATTTTGAAAATTGATGCTTTATGGCGTGGAGATGATGTAAGCGATCGAATCGGGGAAGAGGGGGTCATTCCACTTCCATTGTCTGATGAAGGAAAAGAGAAAGCGGGAGCTACCGCCAATCTTTATCAAGATAAAATGGTCACTGATACAGTAGCAGAGAAAGAATTATTCTTCTCGAAAGAAGATATCAATGAAACAAAGGAAATTGATAAGGTGAAAGTGACACTGAATGGGGCGCAATATGCCAATATTACACCTACGGAGGGTAATAAAGAGCGGTTTAAGAATTTTGGTGATGGACCATTGGTTGCATTAACAGCTAAATTCACGGTTGAAAATAACAGTGATACTGCCTTTGATCAATCTTTCATCGAAAGAAAACTACATGTAGATGACCGTGGAACGATGTTATCCCAAGGTATGTTAGAACCAACCGTAAGAGGAATGGTAGAACCTGGAGACACATTTGAAGGGTTAGCCGTATTCCTATTCCGTGAAGATGAATTCGGTATTTTCAAAGAGCTGAAATTGCAAATTGGTCCATTGGCTGATGAAAATGCGAAACGACTATTTAAAGAAAAATCCGTTCAATTTGATTTACCAATGAAGAAATAAGCTTTGACCAAAGCTAAGTGGTGCCAGGCACTTTTCGATATTTTTTTGAGACGTGCCAGGCACAATTTTTTATGATATAATGAATGAAAGTCAGTCATGTATGAGTGAAGTAGAACGAATGAATAATCGTTTGGATGTAAAGAGAGATGGTAATACATTTAGGGATGTGGCGATATGAATAAACGAGAGCGAATTGTTCAAGCTGCTGTTGAGGTTTTTCGAGAGAAGGGTGTTGAAAAAACAAAGATTTCGGATATTGTCAAATTAGCCGGGATTGCGCAAGGGACGTATTATTTATATTTTTCTTCTAAAATGGCGGTAATGCCTGCGATTGCAGAAGTGCTGGTAGAGAAAAGTATCGAGGAAATTCGCGCTACAGTGAAGCAAGAAGCTGATTTTTCTACACGGCTTACGCAAGTTATTGATGCCATTTTTTCTGTGGCAGAGAGCTATCACGAGGTATTGGCGATGGTATATGCAGGTATGGCAACATCAGAGTATATGAAGGAATGGGAAACGGTTTATGAGCCTTTTTATCTATGGATGAGTGACTTCTTGAAAGAAGCACAAACTGCAGGTACGATTCGAGATTCAGTGAACACGGAGCGCGTTTCTAAGCTTGTAATCGGATTGATTGAATCGGCGGCGGAACAAGTCTTTCTCTATGATTCCAATCAAGAGCAAGAGGCGGATATTCAAAAGCAAGAAGTTCATTCTTTTTTAATTCATGCATTAGGAGTATGAAGAGAGAATGGGGTCTCATTAGAAAGGGGACTTCCATTTATAAACGAAAATGACTGATAATCATTCATTGTTAAGGAGGAAGAATTTTGAAAAAAGCATGGCTTTATGTTGGTCTGACTAGTTTTTTTGAATTGGTCTGGATCTATGGATTTAATACAGCGAATCACTGGTGGCATTGGATCTTGATTGTCTTTTTTATTTTTGTCGATTTCCACTTTTTAACGAAAGCTTGTGAACTCCTTCCGACTGGATCGGTTTATGCGACCTTTGCGGGAGTCGGAACGGTGGGGACGGCTTTAATGGATATTGTCTTTTTTGGACAAACGTTAAATGTCGGAAAAGTCCTATTCATCGCGATTTTGGTTGCAGGGGTCATTGGATTAAATTTAGCAGATCGGAAAGAAGAGAAAGGAACGGTTTAAAATGGGTTGGGTTTATGTCATGTTAGCAGCCATTAGTGAAATTGTTGGAACAATGGGATTAAAAATGTATAGCCAAAAGAAGACTTGGAAAAGCGGGTCCCTTTATTTAGGGGGCTTTGGTGCCTCTTTTGTCTTTTTATATTCCGCTTTTCATTATTTACAAGTGAGTGTTGCCTATGCTGTTTGGATTGGGATTGGAACGGCTGGGGCGGTGCTTGTCAACATGATCTTCTTTGATGAGCCAAGAAGTCGGGCTAGACTGATTAGCGTTGCTTTAATCGTTATTGGAGTTACAGGATTAAAAGCTGTCTCCTAATAAACGGGGCCATCCAATTTACCGATTGGATGGCCCTTTATCTTATACCTAGTACTTTTCGAGAATATTCGGCGGTGCCACCCTTATTTTTGTAACTGTTGCTGAGCCATTTTAATCATTTCCTTCACCATATTCCCACCGATTGGCCCACCGATTTTCCCTGCTTGCTCGGATGTAAGTTGTCCGTTATATCCTTCTTTTAGCGGAATATTCTGTTCCCTTGCAATTTCATACTTAATATTCTCCGGATGGTTTTCATCCACATGATATCCTTTTTTTTTCATCACGTTGGTTTTTAGTTGATTTAGCTGCTCTCTCGCTTCAGGAACCAAAATCTTGTTCTTGGCCATCTTCATTATCCCTCCTTAAATTTAGAATTTGTATTCTTTATGATTTGTAAACTGGCAGTTTTTATCTTGGATAAAATTCTCAAGTAAAGGATAAAGGAAAAGATGGGTAGGAACATTCTTACCAGCGGGTGAAATCGTCTATATGATTTTTCGTAATCCATATGCGCAAGGAGTAGCCAGCGATTGTGAATATAAGATGGACAGGATTTTTCACCTGTTAGTTTCTTTTATATTTTTTCATTGAAAATTAAACGATCGTTGTCATCAATTTGGATAATTTTTAGATAGTGTGAGTCCTTTATATAAATGCTTTTGTATTTTTTTATCCCATCTTTTTCATATAAAACAATTCGCTTATTTTTCGTATCTGTTACAACTTCGTTGGTAAGATCTTGATCCCCTGTCTCTTTTTCTACGATCGTGTATTCAGGGAAATCACTTGATTCTGTTGTTTGTTCACCTGAATGGTCTTCTGCTGAATGCTTATTTTCTATTTTCTCATTAGAAATCAAACGATCATTGTCATCAATTTGAATAATCTTTAGATAGCCGGAATTTTTAATATAAATACTTTTATATTTCTTTTTTCCATCTATTTCATACAAAATAATTCGCTTATCATTCGTGTCTGTCACAACTTCGTTTATAAGGTTTTGTTCATCAGTCTTCTCTGCAACGATTGGGAGTTCTGGAAGGTCGTTGGGCTCTTCCGACTCAGGGTTATTGCTTTCTGTTGTATCTGGATTTTCGTTTTGAGGCAATTCCTCTTCCGTTCCAGATGTTTCCTCCTTCATGGAGTCCTCATTCTGGCTATTTTCTGTGGAAGATGGTGCAGAATCTACTGCGTTTTCATCCGTGTTTTTTCCATTATTACAGGCAGCTAGTAAAAGTGTACACATTAATAAGATGCTAATTTTTTTCATTATGATACTCCTAACTATTTTCATTCGTTTATGACTTTTGGAAATCCAGCATTACTCATTTTAGAAAAGGGCACTTTAGAATGCAAAAGTTAGATATCATTTTAATAAAAAGATGAAATTAGTCCTTGATTTATATGTGACCTTAGTTCCAGTTCAAAGGAATAATATAGTGGGCAAGTGCAAAAATAAAGTAACTTACTATACGAGGAGAGCTGAAAATGAAAAGATTTGTTTGGTTGTTATTATTTTTTCTAGGAATATTCCCATTTATAACAAATGAAATGATCGTTGCGGCTGAGAAGAGTCCTGTCACCAACGTTATTTTCATGATTCCGGATGGTTTTTCAGCAGCTTATGCAACGGGTTACCGGTGGTATAAAGGGGAGAATTCCATTATGGATGAGATGTTGGTTGGGATGCATCGAACCTATTCTGCCAATTCGATCGTGACCGACTCTGCTGCTGGTGGAACGGCGATGGCAACAGGAGTGAAAACAAACAATGGAATGATTGCCATGTCTCCGACAGGTGAACGGTTGCCAACGATTTTACAAGCGGCAAAGGCAAGTGGTAAGAAAACAGGTTTGGTGACCACCACGACGATCACGTATGCGACACCTGCAGCCTTTGCTTCTCATGTAGAGGATCGAAAAATGGAGGCGGAAATTGCACCACAACTTCTAGACAATCGAGTGGATGTATTATTGGGGGGTGGAAGGAAGTATTTCCCGAAAACACTACTGAACCGCGCTAAAGCAGAAGGATATCAGATTGTCACAGATCATAAAGGGCTTTCGCTGAAGTCATCATCGGATAAACTGTTGGGTTTATTCTCTGAAGAAGCGATGTCTCCTGAACTGGATCGCCATCGGACAAAGGAGCCCAGTCTAGCCGAAATGACAGAAACGGCGATTCAAATTTTACAAAAAGATAAGAAAGGTTTCTTCTTAATGGTGGAAGGTGGACAAATTGATTGGGCGGGTCATGCCAATGATGCGGCATGGGCAATGAAGGATATAGAAGCCTTTGAACAAGCGGTAGAGCGAGTGAAGGAGTTCGCGGAAGAGGATCAACATACCCTAGTCGTCATTGCTGGTGATCATAATACAGGGGGCATTTCCATTGGTGGCTATAACCAATATGCGGCAAACATCGATTTCCTTCAAGACATCAAAGCTACTGGGCAATATATGGTAACCCAATTAGATAAAGAGCGAAAAAACAGTAAAAAGGTTTTAAAAAAATATGCAAATATTGACTTGACTCCCGAGGAAGAAAGAAAAATTCAAGTTGCAAAAGATCCCGAGCGAACGATTAATCAGATTCTATCAAAACGGGCATTAATCGGTTGGACGACTTATGAACACACAGGTGTAGATATTCCTGTATATGCGTATGGACCAGGGGCAGAAAGATTTAGAGGATTGCAAGAAAATACGGATTTGCCGAAGAAGATAGCGAAGTTAATGAACATCCCATTTCAATGAAAATGGGATGTTTTTTTATGCCTAAATCGCCTCCTTGTGTTATAAATAACAATAGGCACTTAAAAGCAACTCCAGATTAAAGTTGAAACTCAACGGGTAAATGAAAAAGATATTGATTCCTTCAATCAAGGAATATAGTTTAGTTTCGTTCAAGAGGATGTTCAAAAAGTTCGGTAAAAATGACACTGCGAATTTCTTCGTTGGCTTGCTTCTCCGCTGCTCATGTATCTAAATGCATACATTCCGCTGCTCGAAGGCTGCGCCGCCTCGAACTTTCGACGCACAGGATGTGCTAGTGTCGGCGTTGCTGACAGGACGTCAGCGCCTTTAGCCGACGGGTCCTTTTTATCCTCCTTTTTGAACACGCACTTCAAGGAGGTTATAATGAAATATGTTTTGGAAATCGTGGGAAATTTGGCAACCAGCTAATCATATAGAAGAAATAATCGGCATTCTTATCGCGATTGGAGTGTTTTTATTATTTCTCTTTTTAAGGAAGATTTTTACGAAATTGGTCTTTGCGATTATATTAAAATTGACACAAAAAGTTCCAGGAAGTTTATTTACTAATATTACAAGGGCATTTGAAAAGCCGATGTATTGGTTATTTATCGTTATAGGGCTATATATAGCAGTGGCTTATTTTCCATATTGGGATAAAACGAATCTATTATTCCTCCATTTAATTCGATCTTCGATTATATTTATAGTAGGATGGGGATTATTTAACCTAGCAGACGCTTCTTCTGCTTTGTTTACAAAGATCAATGAGAAGTTTGATTTTAATATTGATGAAATTTTGATTCCGATTTTATCGAAAACCATTCGCTTTATTATTGTCGCGATTACAATTGCGGTGATTGCAGAGGAGTTTCAATATAGTGTTAGTACATTTGTTGCTGGGTTAGGGATAGGTGGACTTGCCTTTGCTTTAGCGGCAAAGGACGCCTTAGCGAATTTATTTGGCGGTATCGTTATTATCACAGAGAAGCCTTTTACGATTGGAGATTGGATTTTAACTCCGACAGTGGAAGGGACGGTGGAGGATATTACCTTCCGAAGTACGAAAATCCGTACGTTTGCGGATGCGGTCGTAACAGTTCCTAACTCGACATTAGCGAATGAAGCGATCACGAACTGGAGTAAAATGAATAAAAGAAGAGTAAATTTTAATGTGAGATTGCCTCATAACACATCAAATGAAAAAGTCCGTGATATAACACGTAAAATAGAAACCATGATCAAAAACCATCCTGATGTTCATCCAGAAACCATTTTGGTCAAATTTGATGAATTTAAGGATAATGGTTACGATGTCATGCTTTACTTTTTTACAAAAACGACCGCTTGGGAAGAGCATTTAGATGTGAAGCAAGATATTAATTTACAAATTCTAAGCCTCTTAGACGAGGAAGACCTTTCTATTGCGATTCCAGCTAGACAGGTGTTTGATAGAGATAACCAAGAAGGATCTAGCGTATCTCGTTCTACCTTGAGTGAATCCTAGTAATAAGGAGTGCGAAATGAGCACTCCTTTTAACGGATTAGACAATAAAATACGCTAATATAGACAGACAAATGGATGTAATCGTCATCGCGATCAATGGTTTTAAAGCTTTCGACCGTAGATCTTTCAAGCTTACGTTCAGTCCAAGCCCGACCATGGCAGCCGTTAATAACCAAGTTGTGAGGGTATAGATCCCCTGCATAACAGAGTCGGATACTGGAATCGAATGACCGAATACATAGCTGCCCAATATACTTAAGAGAATAAAACCAAGTAAAAACCAGGGGAATTCAACTTTTGCATTTTGCTCTGAGCCTTTATTTTTCCGCTTCATAAGAAAAATAAAAATAAAGCAGAGCGGAACAAGCAAGAAGACACGTCCTAATTTTGCTAGTAATGCAATCGCAAGCGCATCTTTTCCAGCGGGTTCAGCTGCAATCGCGACATGAGCCAGTTCATGTAAGCTAATTCCCGACCAGATCCCATAATCCAATGCGTTTAGAGGGAGGAAAGGTCTTAGGATTGTATACACAATGGAAAATATCGTTCCCATTAAGGCAATGATCCCTACACCAATTGCCGTATCCTCATCTTTTGATTTAACAATGGGGGCAACAGCTGCAATCGCGGCGGCTCCACATACTCCAGTCCCCACACCAAGCAATAGCGAAATCATTTTATCCGCTTTTAATCGTTTAGCTAACCAAATCGTAAGCAGGATTGCGAATGCAATGACAAGCGCATCCCGCACAAGTAATCCTAATCCATCGTGTAATACAACATCAATATTTAATTTAAGACCATATAAAATAATGGCCACACGTAATAATTTTTTGGATGAAAAAGTAATCCCATTTCGAATCACTTCAGGATAGCCAAAAATTTGGCGATACACAACAGCAATGATGATCGCACAAGCTAATTGTCCAACATGGTCAAATCCAGGCACCATAGCGAGTAAATATCCTAATAATGCGATGAAAAAGGTAAACGCAATACCGGCTATCCACTTGCCAGCTTGATTACCTTTTGCTTTTTCCTCTGCAAAATCCATTCAAGCACCTCCTAAAATAAGAATAAGTAGATCTGTAATATAAGTAAAATAAATAGTTATGATCGTGATGATAAGTAAAATGATATAATAGGATAAGGGGTGACAGAATCGATGGATCAACATTTGCAAGTATTTATCACGGTTGCTGAAAAGCAAAATTTTTCTCGTGCTGCGGAAGAATTGCATATGACACAACCAGCTGTTAGTCAATACATTCGTGCCTTAGAAGACAGTATGGGGATAAGGTTACTAGAACGAACAAATAAATATGTTCAATTGAATAAAGCTGGAGAAATCGTTTATCATCATGCAAAGGAAATTCTTGGACTTTATACAAAAATGCAGAACTTAATCGATGATTTGACACATAAGGCGAAAGGTGATCTTAAGATTGGCGCTAGTTATACGTTTGGAGAATATGTTCTGCCACATATTCTAACCGATTTGCAGCAACAATATCCTGAAATTGAACCTGCTGTAACCATTGCCAATACTGCAACCGTTGCCGAGCTTGTCACCAGCCATCAATTGGATATTGGTATTATTGAAGGGGAATTTAAAGGCAAGGAATTGATAGAAGAGAATTTTGCTGAGGATTCGATGGTGATTGTCGTTTCTGCCAATCATCCATTGGCACGAAAAGAGGTGGTGACCATCAGTGATTTAGAGAACGAACGATGGGTGGTCCGTGAAAACGGTTCAGGTACACGGGAAGCTACTGAAAACGTGTTCCAGCAACTTTTGTTTTTGCCAAAGAAGAAAATTGTTTTTAGTAGTACACAACCAATTAAAGAAGCAGTGGAAGCAGGCTTAGGCATTAGTTTATTATCAAAATGGGCTGTACAAAAGGAAATTCGGAATAAAGATATGCAAATTTTACCTATAAAGGGGCTGCCATTCTTTCGACAGTTTTCTATGATCACCAAATCGAGGTTTCAGACAAAAGCATTGGAAGTATTCATCGAACTGCTTCGTACGAGTGAATCGCTTATTTTAAGAGGATAGAAAACGGAGGAGGAGAAAGGTGTTATCAACGACTCTAGCTAAAAACATTATATATGAAGTGGGGAAGTTATTTGAGAAAGACTTGATTATTGTCAATATTGATGGAGAGATTATTGCTAGCTCTGAGGAAGGGAGAATTGGCGATTATCATGAAGGAGCATTGCTTTGTGCACAAAAGTCGGAAAAAGTCATCATTAAAGAAAGGGATGTTCCTTATTTAAATGGAGTAAAGGCAGGCATAAATTTTCCGATTTTATTTCAGGGGAAAGTGGTTGGCGTCATCGGGATAACGGGAGAACCTAATCAAATTATGCCTTTTGGGGAACTGTTGCAAAAAATGACAGAATTAATGATAAAAGAGAGTTATTATTCTGAAGAAAGTCAATGGCGAGCAAGAATGATCGAATCTTTTGTGCTTGATTGGATTCAAGAGAAAGAATGGACAGCTGAGTTTGTAGAGCGTGCCCGACTGTTAAGTATTGACTTGGAGTTGGAACGCTTACCTATATTGATAGAGTGGGATCAACATTCGCCCTTTATCTTCAATGCAATCGGACAAATTAAGCACGTATGGGAAGATCCGCAAAAACAAGAGCTGATGATCCAGTGGGGAAGCCATCGCTTTTTGCTTTTACATCATGAACAAACTAGACAGAAAACAAGCTTAGTGCGGAAGTTAAACCAATTAAAAACATTCATTGAAACCACCTGGGGAGTTTCCGTTCGAGTTGGTGTGGGGAATAAGGTAGCACCAATAAAATTGGGGATAGGGGTAACGGATGCAGAGAAGGCACTCTTAGCTACGTCGGAACGCACTCCTATTGTATTTGAAGAAGATTTGCGTTTAGAGCTCTGTTTACAAGAGATTAAGCAAAGTACGAAGCAAGAATACATGTCACGCATACTTACCCCTCTATTAGCACAGGATGAGCTGTTAACAACCTTAAAGATGTTGTTTACTCAGCATTTGTCGCTGAAACAAACGGCTGAGAAATTACATATTCATATTAATACGTTGTATTATCGAATGAAGAAAATAGAAGAATATACAAAATTAGACGTGAAATCCGTTCCTGATGCCTTTCAACTTTATTTAGCTTTGCATTTTTTAGAGGAACATACAAAAAAGAGTGAGAAAAAGGAAAAGTAATTTAAACTTCTCTCTATAGATAAAAGGGCGGAAGTTTTTTATGATAGAAATAAAAGAAACTAAAACTAAACAAAGAAGGTGGGAATGATGATTTCCGCATCGATTAAAGGCAAGTTCGAAGCAATTGTAGGGAAAGAGAATATGATGGAGTCACAGGCTCAGAGACTTGTATATTCCTATGATGCGACACCGAATGTTCAAGCACTGCCTGACCTCGTGCTGGCGCCGCGTTCAACGCAAGAAGTGGTTAATATTGTAAACGCTTGCCGAGAGGAGAAGATTCCAATTGTCCCACGTGGTTCAGGTTCCAATTTATGTGCAGGGACAGTGCCGATTGCAGGTGGAGTTGTACTGTTATTTAAACATATGAATCGAATTCTTGAGGTAGACGAAGACAATTTAACGGTGACTGTGCAACCGGGTGTGATTACGCAAGACTTGATTGAGGCGGTCGAACAGAGAGGTCTATTCTATCCTCCTGATCCAAGCTCGATGAAAATCTCGACGATTGGCGGCAATATTAATGAGAATTCCGGTGGGCTCCGTGGTTTGAAATATGGTGTCACTTCTGATTACGTGATGGGGTTGGAAGCCGTTTTAGCTAATGGAGAAATTATTCGTACTGGTGGGAAACTAGCTAAAGATGTTGCAGGATATAATTTAACGCAATTACTTGTTGGATCAGAAGGAACTTTGGCGATTATCACAGAAGCAACATTGAAACTAATCCCGAGGCCTGAGTCGAAAAAAACGATGCTTGCACTCTATGAAAATATTGATGCAGCCGCACAATCCGTCTCGAAAATTATTGCGGCGCAAATGATCCCGGCGACTTTGGAGTTTTTGGATCAGCCAACTTTACAAGCAGTAGAAGACTTCTCACAAATTGGATTGCCAACAGATGTGGAAGCCGTGCTTCTGATTGAGCAGGATGGAACTAAGGAAGTGGTGGCACGAGATGTCGAAAAGATGGCGGCGATTTGTACAGAATCGGGGGCTGTGTCCGTAAAAATTGCCGCAACAGCAGAGGAAGCAGAGGCTTTGACGACAGCGAGACGGGCGGCGTTATCAGCCTTAGCAAGATTGAAACCGACCACCATTTTGGAAGATGCGACGGTCCCACGTTCTGAAATTGCCAATATGGTGAAGGCAATTAATGAGATTGCAGAGAAGCATCAGGTGAAGATTTGTACATTTGGCCATGCCGGGGATGGAAATTTGCATCCGACCTGTCCGACAGATGCCCGGGATGAGGAAGAAATGGCAAGAGTAGAGGCCGCTTTTGCGGACATCTTTGATCAGGCCATTCGATTAGGTGGCACCATTACTGGTGAGCATGGGGTTGGCATGGTGAAAGCACCGTATTTGGAATGGAAGGTAGGATCAGCTGGGATTGCGGTTATGAAAGGAATTAAACAAGCGTTAGATCCACAGCAAATTTTAAACCCGGGAAAGGTCTTTACGGAAGAAACACGTAAACGATTGGTGGTGTCAACATGATGGAGATGACGGCCCGAGAAAAAAGTATTCAAGAAGCATTCCAGGAAAGAATGGATGAGTCGGAATTGCTGAATTGTATGCGTTGCGGCTTTTGCTTACCTGCTTGCCCGACTTATATTGAAACAGGATTTGATGAAACCCATTCCCCACGTGGGAGGATTGCGCTAATGAAAGCGGTCTATGACGGACTCATCGCACCAGATCAAGAAGTGGAACATTCGTTGAACGTTTGTTTAGGTTGCCGAGCTTGTGAGCCGGTTTGTCCAGCAGGAGTGCAATACGGACATTTATTGGAAGAGGCAAGAGATATTTTTAATGAACATCATCCTCATTCCTTGCCTGTGAAGGCGTTGCGTAAAACGATGTTCGATGGTTTATTTCCGCATCAAAAGCGGATGGCTCAAGCCGTTGGTTTACTGGGATTTTATCAAAAAAGTGGGCTACAGACGGTTGCTCGGAAAATTGGCTTTATGAACTTATTTCCGGAAAGCTTGCGACAAATGGAAAAGGCTTTACCCGAAGTGCCGAAACATCGCAGGATGAAAAGTCGCCTACAGCAAGCTGCTGCATCGGAAACCACAATAGCGAAAGTCGCTTTTTTCTCTGGTTGTTTGATGGATACAATGTTTTTAGAGACGAATGATGCCACGATCAAACTGTTACAGAAAGCGGGTTGCGAAATCGTCATTCCGGAGAACCAAGGTTGCTGTGGCGCCTTGCATGGGCATAGTGGCGAGAAAGAGAAGGCTAAAGAACTTGCAAGGAGAAATATTGCCGCCTTTGAAAAAACAGAAGCAGATTACATTATTGTCAATGCTGGTGGTTGTGGCGCCTTTTTAATGGATTATGAGCACTTGTTAAAAGACGATCCAGAATATGCAGAACGGGCCCGTCAGTTTAGTGCCAAAATGAAGGACATTTCCCAAATTTTATATGAATTGAATTTTCATGAACGTGTTCCTCTTCAAGTGACACAACAAGTTGTGACCTATCAAGATTCTTGTCATTTACGAAATGTGATGAGAACAGCGGAAGCGCCTCGCGTTTTAATGCAGGCAATAGCTGGAGTTGAATACCGGGAAATGGAAAAGGCCGACAGTTGCTGCGGCTCCGCAGGGATCTATAACCTCGTTCAGCCAGAGATGTCGATGCAAATCTTAGATCATAAAATGGAAAAAGTGACCGCGACAAAGGCACAAACGATTGTGACGGCTAACCCTGGATGTCTGTTGCAAATGAAGCTAGGGATTGAACGGGAAGGATTAGGTGACCAAGTGCGGGCGATTCATATTGTGGATTTGTTGTTGGAGGCATGTGGATAAATATCAAAGGCTTTGTGAGAGAGAGGGAATTTCACGAAGCTTTTTTCAATTTTATAGTATGGGAATAAAAGCGTACACTTTTAGAAGGGAAAAGATAGTTTTTCTAGAAGGGATATATGGGAAGACAAAAATACACGAGGAGGATGAAAGTGAATCAATCCCTAAGTTTCGGTGTTTTCATCGTCATCGTGGCCTTAGTTATTGGTTTTGTCACTCGTGATTGGATGCTTGTCTTAAAAATTTCTGGTGGGGTTGTGTTGGTATTCTTACTTCTTGCCGGGCTCTTTACCGGAGCGATGGCGGGAGGGGACCGTGCCCGTGCCAATTATGAGAGTGAATCAAAGAGTTCAAGAGAAGAAAGAATGCAATGGGTGAAAAATTTTATTTTTATTGCTTTACCCAATTTTATCTTCATTCTCATTTTGTTGGCCGTTGCTTACTTCGTTGCCTTGTAGGAATGGGCAGAAAGCCTAAACGAGATTAACTGCTCCTATCCGGAATTAAGTCTCTTCTATAAAGGATTAAATCATAGCCATCCGGGATTAAGCTTTTTCCATAAGGGATTGAAACATCGCTATTCTAAAATAAACATCTAATAAGCTACGATTTCTCCCTTTTCGGCCAGATAAAATTAGAAAGGGCAATCAAAAAGTCGATCCCAAGGATCAAGGACCATAGTTTCCAAAAACCATCCAATACTTCTGTGCGGGCAGGGTCTTGAATAAAGAAGATAAGCCCCAATAAAAAGGCACTTCCTATCACATAAGCAAGGACATGTTGCCCCCAACTTTTCAAATAATGTTTTGCATAATCCATTCCATAACGCTTCAATGGTTTAGGGCCCTGTTTCATAATATAATAGCGGAATCGCTCATCTGCCCAGCGAATCATACTTTTCCCAAAGGCTAGAGAAATCCCAATATAAATAGCCGCAAGTCCATGGGCTTGAGTGGCAGTGGCTCCGTGATATAAGTCAATGCTTGTGGTCAATAGTAAAATCAAATCGATTACAGGTGTGAGAGCTAAGAAGAAAAAACCTAGTTTTTCTTTTTTGAGCAGATATCTGGTCACAAATCCGAGTATAATCACAACCCAAAAGCCGATTTCAGCAGCGATAATCATCCAAGCAACAAAATTCAAATGAATCCCTCTTTTCAGTACAACTGTATGAATTAGATTTAAAATATACCATGGTTCCCATTTTGATACAAGTGTATTTTTAAAAATAAATCTGCTAAAATAAACGTATGCCAAAAATAGTTGATCATGAAAAAAGAAAAAAGCAAATTGCAGAAGCCACTTGGAAGGTGATTTTAGAGCAAGGAATGGAGGGAGCGACAGTACGTAATATTGCGAAGGAAGCAGGCCTCTCCTTAGGGGCTTTGCGTTACTATTTTTCAACGCAAGATGAGTTATTTGTCTATGCGATGAAATTAGTGAAAGAGAATGCGACAGAGCGCATTAATAAAATTGCTGCCAGTGAATCACCGCCATTTGAAAAAGTAATGGCTATTCTATTAGAAATTGTCCCAATCGACGCGCAAACAATGGCCGAAATGGAAGTGTGGTTTGCTTATGTGTTCTACACGAGACATAAAGAAGATGTCTTTGCTGCAAAAAAGGATGAAATTTTTAAAGGAATGAAGAAGTTGTTGTTGTATTTACAGGAACGGCAAATATTACGGTCAAGTCTGGATATCGAGATCGAAACGGAAAGATTATATGCTTTAATCGATGGACTGGCTTTGCATGCTTTATTAGAACCACAAAGAATGGACAAGGAAAGGATCGTGAAGGTGATCCAGTATCATATGAAGAAGATCTGTATAGATGGAGCTTTGGTGGAAGGGGAATGAAGAGTGAAAGATGAACAACGGGAGCAGCTCTTAAAGTGTTCATATCTATAATAAGGAGATTGCCATAGAAATCCACTCGCATCTAAAGCAATACTATGATTTATTGGGATTATGGATAGGTAGGATGGAAAGTAATCTTGATTAGTATAGGGATCCATAAGTGCGGAGAGTAAGGGGGAACCTCTTCCGCACTGATTCACTCTTCAATTTAAGCTGATTTATATTTTTTGTTACTGTTCATGACCAGATTAGCAATTAGCCATATAACTTGAATGATGATAGGGAATATTAATGCAACTAATAAAACGATAAAGGCTGCGAATTTAGCTTCAGGTGTTTGAATAACACCAGCGCCATCGACCTCTCTTAACCAAATGAAGGCTGTACCCGCTCCGAAAATGACAATCCATAGAAGATTAACCATCCACCAAAAAGTCCACCGCTTTCTCATCCTTTTTCACACCTCGTCTTTCTTCCTATTACGCCTAATGACTGCTTATAAAAACACCTGAATTTGATTCGAAAAAGACTTATTTATTCCGGACAATAATATCACCAGTCGTTGTTTCCAGTTGGATCAGAATACCAGGGTTTTGATTATTGATGATTTGCTGCCTTTTCCCGAAGATTAGGATATCGCCCACTTTCGAAGCTGTTTCAAATTGGACGTTTTCAGGATATTTTTCTGCAGTGATTAGAATATCGCCTGATTTTGCCTTAGCTGTAATCGGGTCTGTAATTTGTTGATTTTTGATCGTAAAGTCACCATTTTTGTTTTCCGCTTGTACCTCTCCCGATACATCCTTTAATAAAATATCACCATTTCCCGATGTAGAATGTATGGATTTGGCCTGAATATTGGAAAGGGTCGTATCTCCATTGGTTGTTTTAGTATGGATATCAGTAGTCATGGCGTCTAAAGAAATGTCCCCACTAGATGTTTTGGCTGTAAATAGATGCGAGGAAATGTTGTTTGCCACAATATCTCCATTCCTTGTTTGTATTTGGATGTCTTTTCCCGTTATATTTGCAAGATATAAATCGCTTGAGTGACTATTCAATTCTATCGTCTTATACTCTTTTTCAGGTAAGAACAGCTTTATTTTGGATGAAGAATTGAAACCAAACGAAAACCACTTTGTTCGCTTACGGTCGGATTGAAGGATCAGTGTGTCTTCTTGTTGATCAATTTTTATGCCATCCATTAATTTTTGGGAATTTGCTCCCGATACATCTATTTTCACTTCTCCCTGAGAGGGGACGAGCTCCACATCTACATTCCTCACATCCACCTTGAGATGGCTAAATTGAATATCATCTAATTGTGTTGTAAGAGAATCAGCTTTCTTTTGGACGGATGAAAAAGTGATTATACTACCTATTGCACCAATGACAATCAGAAGGGCCGCAATGATGGAAATTTTCTTAACCATGGTTATTTCCCACCTTTCACAATCGATATATTATATTTTAAATACTTGAGCAGAAGATTTATGAATCCTAATGACACATAATACATACCCAGAGAGATAAAGATCCCGAGTCCGGAAAGGGCTAAAGAGAAAAAGAGATCAAACCATTCAAAAGTACCTACATTGAAAAGGGCACTTAACAATACCAATACAGGAGTAAGTATAAAGGAGATTCCCATAATCCATCCTCCCACTAATAAACCGACTAAGGCGAGAAAAGGTCCTAGAACTAATACAAGGTTTACAAATCCAAGTCCAATCACAGACCATACCGCGCGAAAAATATTCCCCGTTGATTTGCTTGTTTCCATTTTTTCTATATGATAGTCCGCAAGAATTTCCCTTGCTAACTGTTTCGGTGAACCAAGGGCTTCGGAGATTTCCTCTTCTGATTTTCCCTCTTCGATGCCGAAAGTAAAATGGTCTTCATAATCTTGCAGAATATCATTTCTTTCAACGGCAGATAAGGACCGTAAATATCGTTCCAATTCTAATAAAAACTCTTTTTTACTCATGGTCCATCCCCTCCTCAATAATTTGATCGACCCCTTTGGAAAATTGCCGCCACTCTGCAACGAGTTTGTTTAGATATTCTCGTCCTTGCTCTGTAAGCTTATAATATTTACGCGATGGCCCTTCAGATGATTCACGCAAATAGGTTGTAAAATATCCTTCTTTCGTTAATCTTCTTAGCAAAGGATAGACCGAGCCTTCCGATATTTCAATTTGATCAGAAATTTTTTGAACGAGTTCATATCCATAGCGGTCTTGCTTATCCAGAAGGACGAGGACACAAAGTTCTAAAACGCCCTTTTTAAATTGAACATTCAATTTTCACCACTCCACTACTGTATAATGTATAGTACCTGAATACAATATAACATCTAGTATTGTTCATTGCAAGGTACTGTTGAAAATAAAAAGCTGCGTAGAGAAATTAGTTCCTCTACACAGCTGTATGAATAGTCCTATTTTTAAAAAACATGAAAAGTGCTCCGATTAATAGCAAGATTCCAGCGAAAAGGAATCCTCCGTTGGCTGTCAATTGGAGTAAGCCCGTGACACCTGAGCCAATCACGACACCCATAGAAAAGAAAGCGTAAAAATATCCGTATGCTTTCCCACGATCAGCGGGATCTGTTGCCTCGACAAGCATAGAGTTTAAAGATGGAAATAAAAAGGCAAAGCCTATTCCGTAAGTACCCATAATCACATAAAGTAAACTGATACTGGGGGCGAAGCTAATGAAGAGCATGCTTATGCCCATGATTGATAGGCCAAACACAGCTGTATGTACAGCTTTTAAGCGGTCGAATAAAGTATTGGTTGGCAATATAAAAATTAACACAGCCACAAGCCCAAAAGTACTCATCAATAAACCGCTTGTTTGCGTATCACTTCCCAATTCTAAAACTTTCAGCGGAAGCATGTACGCCACAACACCTTGCGAGAACATAAGGAATAGAGCTCCTAAATATGCTTTCATAATAAGTGGATCTTGGAAAAAGATTCTGACCGAAATCGGCTTTTTAGCCAATTTAGGCTTCTTCACTTTTTGCAAAGAACGAAGGAAAATAAAAGATAGAATGCCAAGTACAAACATGAAAAATGACGTGACCGCAAGTACAGTGACTTCATTTACCTTGCTAGCAACAATGCCACTGAAGGCGGGGCCGATAATGGCGGCTAATCCAATAAAAGCACCAGATAATGCAGCTCCTTTTCCTTTCTTTTCATTGGCTGTTGTATTAGCTAAATTGGTAAAAGCTGCTGGTACAATCAGACCTGCTGTGAAACCATGGATAAAGCGAACTAGCAACAAAATCCATGTACCTGTTGCGAAATAATATAATAATAGAGTGATGCCCGTTGAAAAGAGGCCAAACATTAAAATGGAAAAAGGCCCTTTTTTATCCGTCAAAAAGCCAGAGGATACATTACCGATAATATTAGATAATGAAAACATTCCAACCACAAGCCCAACTAAAAAAGGAGGTGCCCCAAGGGAAGTAGCCAATGGACTCATAATCGGCAATTGCGAAAAGAGATCGAAAAAGGAAAAAAATACAATGAAGTAAACGAGAACTCTCATCATGCTCAAAGCCTCCATATTTGTTCATTATGACTATCATCTCATGAAAATAAAAAACCGCAAACGTTATGTTCAACAAATATGTGAAAAACAACGGAATTATGATTTTAATTGATTACCCTGCAAAACGGCAGTTTAATCCCGTATGGAAGTCGTTATTCCCGTATGGCGCGATTTTAATTCCGTATGGAAGTGCTTTAATTCTTTATAGCTGGAGTTCAATCCCGTTTACCATGTTAAACCCGTAAGGCAATCGTTTAAACCCTCAAGTGGTGCGTTCAATCCCGCATCCCAAATTTAACCCGTATGGCGCTGATTTAAACCCGTAAGGCAATCGTTTAAACCCTCAAGTGGTGCGTTCAATCCCGCATCCCAAATTTAACCCCGTATAGCTCCAATTTAATCCCGTATGACAGTAGTTTAAACCCCAAGGCATGCATTCAATCCCGTATAACGATCTATTAATCTTCTATGCAATCAAACTTAGTGCTTTTTTGCAAATAGCGTTTGAAATCTATTTGATAGGTGCGGTTTCGTTTGCCACCCGTGCCTAATAATTCCATACTCTGTAAAATTCGTGTGGCTGTTTTCATATCGACATGCAAGAAGTTTCGGCAATCCTTATTCGTCATGTTCTCTCCTACAACTAAATACCACTCAATTATAGTAGGAATATGAGCATATTGGTCATGATGTCCGCACTTTCCGCAAGCCCAGCTCCGTTTGATCTTTTTCATTCCGAGAGTGCCACATTTTTGGCACTTTACACCGGTTAAGATATCATCTCTTGGAATGTCATACGCTTGACAAATGGGTTCGGGAATATAGGGTTGATGATGTGCGGCTAGTTCCTGTGCGATGGATTTAAGGTTTCCGAGCGGTTTTTTCTCCTGGGGAAAAGTTCTAATGAATGAGGGAAGTTGACTTGGAAAAAAGATCTTTGTTTTCTTTGGGGCCAGTTCCACCAATTGCTTGGGGAAGGCTAAGATGACTGCGCCATATATGGGCATGTTGATGTTTCTATTTTGGAACCAATCTCCTAATAACTCGCATTTTCGTCTTACCTGAGCGGCAGGACATTCAAAGGCGTCCATTTCACCATTAGCCTTTATTCGAATTAATTGTTTTGGATTTTCCTGAAAACGCAATTTTCCGCTAATATTTTTTGTCTCGAAAATGATTGAATAGGATGAAGTTTGGAAGAGATGGTCCATTTGAAAAAGTTGGCTGGATTTGAGAGATAAATCGTGGAAAACTTGATGTTCCATTGAAAAAGGGTAATTTCGTAAAATTGAATCGACCTTATTTTCCCCGTCTAGTCCTGCTTCAAGGTTTAAGCACTTAGTTTTTAAAAAGGAATAGGAAAAATGGTGGCCTTCTATTCTCGACTAAGCTGCTTTTAAACCGAGGAGTGGGAGTGGTTCGTCTAAATAAGTCGCAATGTTTATTTTAAATACCTCCTTTTATAATTACCTATCAATATCTTACCATATTTCCTCTGTTAGTACCTCCATCCAATTACATCTATTCCTAACCATACATCCAATCGCTGTCATGATCCCGCGGGTTCCACTGGTATTTCGATAAATGCACTTTCCCCTTTTCAGAAACTTCAATCCCCTCTTCACTAAGCAAAGCTGTTTGAGTAAAGGCAATTTCAGGATCCCCAATCACAATTTCCCCTTTCGCATTCACAACACGATGCCAAGGTAAATCATATTTTTGACTCATCGAATGAAGAATTCTGGCGACCTGTCTGGCAGCACGGGGATTGCCTGCTAAACGAGCAATTTGACCATAAGTGGCAACAGTCCCAGTTGGGATCTCTTGTATGACGGTTATAACTTGCTGTGTATAAGCCTCCATGTTTTATTCTCCTGACTAATTAAGATATGATAAACATACATTATACCAAAATGGCAAAAGTACAGCATTTCTTTTGAATTTTCACCTGGACAAACGTTGCCACTCTATCCCCATCCTGATGCTCATGTCTATTTGTATGCATAGAGGGAGCTGGGGAAGAACAACCGATATCAGCCAAAGATGTGATTTTGTAAAGATAAACAGTTTTTAAGCATTGAGAATACAGGTGAAGGTCCACTGAGTAGTTAAGTTTTCCTTACCAAGGAATGAAAAGGATGATTCAAAAATGGCAAAAATTTTAATTATAGAAGATGATCCTAAGATTGCTCAATTGCTTCAAAACCACCTTGAAAAATACGGTTTTGAAGCAGTCATAACAGAACAATTTGATAAAATTCTTGACTTTTTTAAAGAGATTCAACCAGATCTCGTTTTGTTGGATATTAATTTGCCAAGCTTTGACGGCTTTTATTGGTGCCGGCAGATCCGGCAAATTTCCACATGCCCGATTCTATTTATTTCCGCTCGATCAGGAGAAATGGATCAAGTGATGGCGCTAGAAAATGGGGGCGATGATTTTATCACAAAACCATTTCATTATGAAATTGTAATGGCCAAAATCCGTAGCAGCTTACGGCGGGCGTATGGGGAATATGCCCCGAAAGTAAAAGAACGGATCGTCGAACTAGACGGGCTCGTTTTGTATGTCGAGAGAATGGAAGTGACAAAGGATGGACAAACCGTCCCTCTAACAAAGAAAGAGGCTGTCTTGCTCGAAATGTTAATGAAGCGTTCGCCGCGTATCGCCTCTCGAGAAGCCATACTTGAAAAATTATGGGACGACCAATCCTTTGTCGATGAAAATACCTTGAATGTCAATGTCACAAGAGTTCGGAAAAAGTTACAGGAACTGGGGATTGTGGAGGCGATTGAAACGGTGAGGGGCGCGGGCTACCGGCTAATACCGAATTGGGAGCATTCATCATGAGGCTATTTTTGCGGGATCATTTCTTGCTTATTCTTGTCAACGTTCTGCAAATCCTCATTCTATTATTGGTGTTTTGGATGGATGGTTACCATAATCTCTCGTTGCATTTTTACGCTCTTTTCTTAGCCACCTTTATTCTCATGCTCTATCTTACTTTTCGTTATCTTCTTCATCGTAGATTTTATAACAGATTATCAAATCCAATGAATCAAATGGATGAAGCCTTCGAAACATTGGATACAGCCCCTCTTGCCAAGGCATTGGGTGAATTATTGAAACGCCAACATCGTATCTATATGAATGAGCTTGATCAGCAAGAAAAAAGGAGAAATGACCATTTAACGTTTATTAATCAATGGGTACACCAAATGAAAACACCCTTATCCGTCATTGAGTTGATCACACAAGAAAACGATGATGAGCATTTAGAAAGCATTCGAGAAGAAACAGATAAATTAGAGAAAGGTTTAGAAATGGTTTTATATGCAGCTAGATTGGAAATGTTTGAACAGGACTTTCAGGTAGAACCTGTGTCTTTAAAATCAGTCATAGAAGCAGCCATCCGGGAAAATAAACGATTTTTTATCAAAAATCATGTGTATCCCGAAGTTCATGTCTCAGGAACAACCGTGGAATCAGATGAAAAGTGGTTAGAGTTTATCTTTAATCAATTGATTACAAATGCTGTGAAATATTCTACTGGAAAAGGGCGTAAGGTGGTCATTACGGAAACGAAGGATGCACTTGAAACCATTGTGACCGTTCAGGACTATGGGGTAGGAATCCCCAAAACGGATGTAAAACGAGTATTTAATCCGTTTTTCACTGGAGAAAATGGCCGGAATTATCGTGAATCAACAGGAATGGGACTATATCTAGTCAAAGAGGTCTGTGAAAAATTGGGTCATAAAATTGAGCTCACTTCTGTTCGGGGAGAGGGGACAAGTGTGCAAATCCGGTTTTAGGCCCGCAGGATATGGGGAAGAACAGCGTTGCACCAGGACGGAGGCCAACAGGATGTTGGTCAGAACGGCGAAGACATGCGGACGTGGCGCCTTTAGCCATTTATCCTTTTTCAACCCAATTATCTTAAGTTGTACGTCGCTAAACGGGCGCTTGCGCTTTTGTTCCGGGATAGGAAAGTATAAAAATTGGCCAATGTTTAGATCTAGCTCCAGCGCCTAGCCCCTCGAGGTCAAATAACCCTGAACCTATGAAGAGAAAGATCGCCTTTCATAGGTTCAGGAACATTTGCTTGTCGGGGCTGAGCAAGGCGCTTGCGCTTTTCTTATTGCTAAGGAAACTATAAAATTCTAGCTTGTGGATAAGTACTAAAAGTGGGTATTGACGTCTGGCTCCAGCGCCCAGCGACTAGCAAACTTTCGGTGCCTTCCTACGATAAGTCAACATCGATTCACCCTTTGGGTTCATCGTGTTTCCTTTATCTCGTCAGGCCCCTAAAAAGTTTGTACGTCGCTAAACGGGCGCTTGCGCTTTTGTTCTAACCTTACATGAATGTAAGCTAAATGAAAGCTATAGCAATGGTATGAAAGAACCCTTTTCTCTTACACTATAGATAGTTGAGAAAGGGGTTTTGAATGTGGATATCTTGAACATTAAAAATTTAAGTAAAGTCTATGATGGCAAAGTTGCCCATAAGGCGTTAGCAGATATCGATTTGACGATAGAAGAAGGAGAATTTGTCGGGATTATGGGTCCCTCAGGGAGTGGGAAATCGACCTTGTTGAATATGGTGGCGACCATTGATCAACCGACATCGGGATCACTGATCGTGAATGGTAAGGATCCATTACGAATGAAGCATAATGAATTGGCTCTCTTTCGGCGCCAGCAATTGGGATTTATCTTTCAAGACTTTAATTTACTCCCGACTTTGACCGTAGAGGAAAATATCGTCCTGCCTCTCACATTGGATGGTGCCAAAGTAAAAGAAATGGAAAATAGAGTAGAGGCTGTGGCTGAGAAATTGGGGATTACGGCGATTTTAAAAAAGCGCATCTATGAAATTTCTGGCGGACAAGCACAAAGGACGGCGATTGCCCGAGCGATTATTCATGATCCGAAAATGGTGCTTGCTGATGAGCCGACGGGAAATTTAGATTCTAAAGCAACAAGAGCAGCGATGGAAATGATGGAGAGAATTAATAAGGAAGATCAGACGACAATGATGATGGTCACCCATGATCCAATTACAGCTAGCTATACAGAAAGAGTTGTGTTTATTAAAGACGGTACATTATTTAATGAAATCCACCGTGGCGAGAATCGACAAGCGTTTTTCCAAAAAATCATCGACGTGTTATCGCTGTTGGGAGGGGATGCAAGTGACCTTTCGTCAATTCGCGTTTAACAATGTTTTTCGCAATAAACGTATTTATGCAGCCTATTTTCTAAGTAGCTTATTTTCCGTACTTGTTTTTTTCGTATATGCCATTTTTGCCTTCCATCCGGGGTTATCGAAAATCAACCCGAGTGTCGCGGTTGGCCTCCATCTCGCTGAGGGCATTATTTATGTGTTTTCGTTTATTTTCGTCTTAGTGTCGATGAGTGCCTTTTTGAAATCTCGTAAAAAGGAATTCGGCTTAATGGTCATGTTAGGGATGACCAATCAACAATTACGTCGTATGGTCTTCTTAGAAAACGTCTTAATTGGATTTTCGGCAACTGTTTCTGGAATCGCGGTGGGCCTCGTTTTCGCAAAATTGATTTTAATGGCGGCGCAGAGCATTTTAAGTTTAGATCAAGCCTTGCCTTTTTATTTACCATGGCAAGCAGTCTTATTAACATTTAGTGCCTTTTTAATTTTGTTCATTGTTATTTCCTTTTTTACGGTTTCTATTTTAAAAGGGAATAAATTAATTGATTTAATAAAAGGGAGTTCAGCTCCGAAAAAGGAACCAAAGGCATCAATTGCGCTTTCCATTTTGGCGGCTCTTCTACTTGTAGTTGGCTATGCGATTGCTTTAGTGGTTCGTGAAGAACAAGTTGTAATCGCGATGATTCCTGTCACAATTCTTGTGATCATTGGGACGTATTTTCTCTTTACCCAACTGAGCGTATTTACAATTAATCGATTAAAGGAACGAAAGTCGATTTTCTGGAAAAAGACAAATCTCGTTCTCTTTTCGGATCTTGCTTATCGGATGAAGGATAATGCTCGTGCCTTTTTCTTTGTAGCTATTGTTTCGACTGTTGCCTTTTCTGCAATTGGTTCGTTAGTTGGTTTCAGGTCTATGCTCACATCTGCATTGGTGAATGACAAGCCATTTGCGTTAGAATACATTTCAAATCAGGGAAACAAGCAGGAGTCAGAGCATATCCAAGCCATTGAAAAAGAACTAACACCAATCAATTATAAAAAGGGAAGTATAGAGATCAAACATGCTCCTGTAAAAAATGAGGATGGAGATTCCACTGAATGGGCAATTGTTCCTCAATCTGAATATAACCAGTTAGCGAGGATAGCAGGTGAAACAGATAAGCAGGTGAATCTGAAGAGTAATGAAGCTGTCCTATTATATTTCCAAAATTCATTTAGTAATTTGCCAGATTTACCAAAGAAAGTCAGTCGCCAAATTGGCGAACAGAATGTTCAGCAAATAGACATTCAATTAACAAATGTGATAGGAACTTTTGAAGATAAATTTGTCGTAAGCGATGAGCTGTTTAAAAAGTTAGAGTCAACAAAAACAGACACCTATTATGCGTTTCAGGTTGAAAATTGGAAATCTACAGTAGATAGTGGCAAAAAATTAATGAAAGATATGGGTGTAGTAGAAACAAGTGGACATGACATGAACAATATGTTCCAATTCTCTTCTTTAGCTTATGATTGGAATATAATTAACCAAGGATATGGAGCCGTTCTATTTATTGGTTTATTTATCGGCGCCGTCTTCTTTGTCGCAGCAGGAAGCTTCTTATATTTCCGTCTCTATGCTGATTTAGAAGATGAGAAACAAAAGTTTTCTATGATCGGTAAGCTCGGTCTTACGGATAAGGAATTATCGAAAATATTAACAGTCCAATTGGCCTTGCTATTTTTTGTTCCAATACTTGTTGCCGTGATCCATGGAGCTGTTGCACTTACTGCCCTGCAGCATATGTTTGATTTTAACTTATTTAAGAGCTCAGCATTGGTATTAGGAACCTTTACCGCAGTTCAATTAGTGTATTTCCTCTTCATTCGCTTTAATTACATTCGTAAAATTAAAGAATCGATTTAAATAGGAAAATTTGAAATTGACGGCACATTTCTAAGGAGATGTGTCTTTTTCTTATAAGAAAATATAAAATGTTCCTCTTATAAGATAACTCTAGACATATATATCACATCATGATATATTGTTTTTAGATATATGTATCGTTTTTTGATATATCCTAAAGAGATATAGAAGGTGATGAGTTGAAGAAAACGGAGCAATTAACAGATTCCATGTTTTATATTATGGCTGCTTTAACGAAGCCAAGGCATGGCTACGCGATTATGAACTTAATTGAAGAAGCAACAAAAGGTGCCATTACGATAGGTCCTGCTTCCATGTACACGATTATTAAAAAGTTATTAAAACAAGGGTGGATTTATTTGCATGATGGGTCGGATTCAAGACGTAAAACATATTTGCTTACTGAAAAAGGCAGAGAAGTATTAAGTGAAGATTTGCAGCTAAGAAAACGGATGATTCAATTAGCGGAAACAGGGTTGAAGGAGGTTGAAGAATGAGACAAACAAAGTATATTCCTTCAGGTGGGTTAGCCTTTTCTGAGGATGAGGATATGGAAAAATTACGCCGATTTTCTTTGAAAGGGTGGCATGTTAGTGGCTTTAAATTTATGGGGTATACCCTTGAAAAAGGAGAAAGCTTGGATTATATCTATAGCATAGATTATCGTTCGTTAACAGAGGATGAAGAAGAGGAATACTTTGCCTTTTTTTCTTCTGCTGGATGGTCGCATATCGCCTCAGAAGCAAATATCCATTTATTTCGAGCACTTCCTGGTACACAACCAATTTATACTGACCGGGATACAACAGTTGAAAAGTATAAAAATTTAAGTGATTCCATGAACAAATTAGCCATTCCATTTGTTTTCATTACAGCGCTCGTTTGGATTGGTGCAATGATTAGCTCTGGTATCTTACAATCAATCCTTCTTGGAGTAGCTGTTATTCTCAGTATAATTGCCCTTCCAACAGCTTGGACGATTATCACAACGTACAGTAACAAATGGAAGGTAGAAGGGAGAAAGGGATTAGTCAATTTAGTGAAAACTTTACCATTCCTTGTCTTATTGATTGTGGTTATTCTTTTGTTATTTGTTCGTGGAATAGATTCCACAATTAAACTCTTAACATATATGATAGCTGGAGCGATCGCACTCCCAACGGCTATTTGGGTGATCATGACTCTTTATCATAAGATGGGGGAGAAGAAAGTTTAGAACAGGGGTTAAAAATAAAGTTTTAGTCAAAACAATGGAGTCAATCTTTCAAAGCTGAAACTTTCAGATCATTTCATTCGTAAAGAATCAGAGTGTAGAAAGGATGGGTGGGTATGGAGCCAATTTTAACCGTTAGAGATTTGGGGAAAGCCTTTAAACAGACTCAAATTATTCAAAATATCTCCTTTGATGTGCATAAAGGGGAAATTATGGCCATTCTTGGCCCGAATGGAGCGGGAAAGTCGACGACGATTCGAAATATTATGGGGATTATGTATCCGGATGAAGGTTCAGTACAATTTCATAATCATCCAACTGGTGAAATCCCTCGTCACAAAATTGGGTATTTACCGGAAGAACGTGGATTATATAAAAATGTCAACGTGATGGATATGATTTTATATTTGGCGGAGTTAAAAGACTATCCTCTTAAAAAAGCAAGGCAGCGGGCGATGGAATATTTAGCGAAATTAGGGCTTGAAGGAAAGGAAAAGGTTTCCGTTGAGGAATTGTCAAAAGGAATGGGGCAAAAAGTTCAATTTATTGGCTCTGTCATTCATGAACCAGAGTTGTTAATTTTGGATGAACCTTTTTCAGGATTAGACCCTGTAAGCCAAGAGGTTTTTAAAACAGAAATTCAGGAATTGGCGAATCAAGGAACAGCCATTTTATTATCTTCCCATCAAATGAATATGGTGGAGGAGGTTTGTGATCGCTTATTCATGATTCACCGGGGACAGAAGGTGATTTACGGATCTTTGGAAGATGTGAAGAATCAATATGCAAATTTTAAAAGTACGATTCGTGGAAAAAATGATGTGGGTGTATTGGAACGTCTTGCAAATGTGCAACGTGTTGAGCAAAAAGGTGATGTGTCAGTGGCCTATTTAACACCAAATGTGCATATCCCATCATGGTTAAGACAACTCCCGGAAAATCTGAATATTCAAGAGTTATCGATTGATCGAATTTCTTTACATGAAATTTTTATTGACGTGGCAACAGATCGACATGTAGGTCATGATATTCAGGAAGGGGGCGATCGTGTTGCGAAATAGCTGGAAGGTGGCCAAATGGGAAATTAAGCGCAATATGAAAAATAAATCCTTTATTATTTCTTTGATCATTACACCGATTATTTTTATGTTATTTGCGTTTATTCCTACTCTTTTTAATTCGGAAGATGAGACAACGCAAGTTTTTATTTTAGATGAGCTGAATGTATATGAACAAGTGGAGGAAATGGTTACTTCAGCTGAGTTGAATTGGGAGTTGCAGCAGACAGATGTCGCTGAATCGGAAATGGCGGCTAAGGCGGAAGCGGATGAACATACAGCTTATATTGCTCTAACAGAAAAGGCGCTAGAGGAAGGAGAAATCCCTGTTTATTTGAACGACAATGTGGAGGAGAACTTCCTTTTTGAAGCGTCGATCATAGAAACCCCACTTCGCCAACTACAACTGGAGCGGATGAATTTATCCGATCAACAGTTGGAGGTCATTGGAAAGGGCGTTTCATTGAAGCCGATTGAGATTGAAGATAAAGGGACTACCTCAAAAGCTGAAGGGGAAGCAGCTGAAGAGACAGAAGGAGATCCATTCAGGCATCTTGTTCCTGGTATTGCAGCGGGCATTGTCTTATTTTCGATTGTGATCACAGGGATGATGATTTTTACCTCTGCTTCACAGGAAAAAAAGGAAAAGGTAGCGGAGATTATTTTATCATCCATTACACCGACAGATCTTATGCAAGGAAAAATCATTGGCTATTTTATTTTGGGCATTACTCAAGTGGCCGTATGGTTAGCGTTTCTTCTCCCTATCGCTTTATGGAAGATTGACTTTCCGATTCTAGAATACTTATTTGTACCTGAATTGGCGATTCTTTTGTTTATCGCTTTAGCTGGCTACCTCTTATTCGCGGCTATTTTTGTTGGGATGGGGGCAACGGTCGAAGATATGACCTCTACAAGTAACTTTCAAGGAATTGTCATGATGTTGCCATTCCTTCCATTTATGTTTATGGGCCCGATTATAATGGATCCAAGTGGTTTGATTGCAAAAGTCTTAACCTTTATTCCCGTCACCACACCGGGCGTACTCTTAATTCGTCTATCAATGCTCGAAGAATGGCCGTGGATTGAAGTCATCATTGCGATCCTCGTGTTACTTGTATTTATTTGGTTAGCGATGAAAGCAGCCGGAAAAATTTTCAAAATAGGTATTCTTATGTATGGAAAAAATGCCACACCAAAAGAAATTTGGAAGTGGTTGTGGGCTTAATGAGTAGCTCCTGGTCAGGGAATGACCAGGAGTGTTTTTTTACTCTTGTATAGGAGAAAATACTCCCGTATAGAAGCAGAATAATCTCGTATAGCAAAAAATAATCTCGTATAGCAAAAAATACTCTCGGATAGCGACGAATTACTCTCGTATAAAAAAACATTCCCATTATATGATATAATAGAGCGTATGAATTTTAATAGAGGAGATTCTAAATCTATGGAATGGAAAAACCTATTACGTGGCCTCCTAATAGGAGCAACGGATTTAATACCCGGGGTTAGTGGGGGGACAGTTGCGTTTGTTCTAGGAATCTATGACAGGCTATTAGCCTCGATCAGTGGTTTCTTTAGCCGGGATTGGAAAAAGCATATTGGCTTTTTATTCCCACTTGCCCTTGGCATGGGAACAGCGTTACTTGTCTTGAGTAAAGGGATTGATTATTTGCTGACGGAGCATAAAGAGCCTACTCAATTTTTTTTCATGGGGCTTGTGTTGGGCGTTTTACCCTATCTTATGAAACAAGCAGAAGTGAAAAGAAACTTTTCAACTAAGCATTATATTGTTTTAGTGATCTTGGCGATTCTCTTTGCATCTTTAGGCTTTTTAAACACTCAAGAGAATGTTGAGCCCATCACATCACTGAATATGACCACCACAATCGGTTTGTTTTTTTCAGGGTGGTTAGCCAGTATGGCCATGCTTTTGCCAGGGATTAGTGGTTCTTTTGTTTTACTTTTATTAGGCGTATATTCAACAGCGATCAACGCGCTTTCGACTTTGAATATTCCCTTGATCATCACGATTGGCGCTGGGGTGATCGTTGGTTTTATTGTGAGTAGTAAAGGAATCCAATATTTACTCTCCCATTTTCCGCATCTTACTTATGCTATGATTATCGGGATGATCGTAGGCTCCGTATTTGTGATATATCCGGGTATGGCAAGTGGAGTAAGTATCGCCATAAGTATCATCACGTTTTTACTAGGGCTCATTCTTTCTTTCTCCCTTAGTTTAATAAAAAAGCCTTCATAAAAGTTTAATCAAATGTTTGATTAAGAACAAAAGCGCAAGCGCCTTGCTCAGCCCCGACAAGCAAATGTTCCTGAACCTATGAAAGGCGGTCTTTCCCTTCATAGGTTCAGGGTTATTTGACCTCGAGGGGCTAGGCGCTGGAGCTGGATGTCAACCGCGACATAAGCAACTTATCCGCAAGCTAGGATTTTATAAATTCCTAAGTAATAAAAAAATCCGCTAGGTATGATATCTAGCGGATTTTTTCCTATTAAAAATTAAAATCAACTTCCTTTTGTTCTTGCTCCTCCACGCCTTTCATATAGTTAATGCGGCGTTGGGCAGCAGCTTGACCCACTTGTTCGTCCGCATGGTAGGAGGAACGAACTAAAGGACCAGCTTCACAATGGCTGAAGCCTTTAGAAAGAGCAATCTCTTTTAATTCTGCAAATTCATCTGGATGATAATAACGGACAACATTCAGATGCTTTTTCGTTGGTTGTAAGTATTGGCCAATTGTCATAATATCGACATTATGAGCACGAAGATCGTCCATGGCTTGGATGATTTCTTCTTTCGTTTCACCTAGCCCCACCATAATGCTCGACTTTGTTGGTGTTTTCGGTGCAATTTCTTTTACTCGCTGCAAAAGTTGTAGCGAACGGCGATAGGTTGCTTTCGCGCGAACCCGCGGTGTTAAGCGCTCCACCGTTTCAATATTATGGTTAAAAATTTCTGGCTCACTTGACATTAAGGTGTGCAGACTTTCATAGTCTCCCTTCATGTCAGATGGTAGGATTTCGATCGTACATCCAGGGTTTTTCCGGCGAATGGCTCGTACTGTTTCTGCAAAAACAGCTGCCCCACCATCATTTAAATCATCACGGGCAACCGCTGTGACAACGACATGCTTTAAGCCCATAATTTTTACGGAATCAGCGACTCTTTCTGGTTCGCCCCAATCTAGCTCATTTGGGAGCCCAGTTTTAACTGCACAAAAGCGGCATCCTCTTGTACAAGTATCTCCAAGGATCATGAAAGTAGCTGTCTTTCTTTCACTCCAACATTCATGAATATTTGGGCAACGCGCTTCTTCACAAACTGTATTTAAACGTTGCCCCCGCATTAATTTTTTAAGGCCCCTATACGATTCATTCGTATTAATTTTAGTTTTTAACCACTCTGGTTTTCTAATATATTCTTGTTTATCGATTGCCATTATACATGCACCTTCTTTTGAAATTTTAAATTCCATTCATCTGAGCGATACTTTGATTCTGCTAGAGTCTGTACTTCTTCCCATTGGGAGTCACTAAGTTCAAATGGAGTAAACTGTAAGTCTAATCCAGTTTCAAAGCCTTTTGTGAAAGCAGCGACTGCCTGTTCATATGTAATCTCTCTTCCGCTAGCCTCATTCATAGAGATGGCTTTATTGGAAAAAGACTCTCTTTTGCGAGCTCGCATCTCTTCTGTTGAAAAAGCGAATAGATCAAAGAGCATGTCTCGGTCGATTGTAAAAGGTAAGGAACCATGTTGCATTAAAACGCCCATTTTTCTCGTTTGCGCATGTCCGGAAATTTTTTTCCCCTCTACAAGCATCTCATAATCAGATGGTCTTTCAAAACATACAGCAGAACGTTCTTGGATAAAATGTTCTTCAGGCATAGAAAATTGCGCGTGAATTCCCAAGTCCTTGAATCCTGCAAAAATTCCTTGTGCTAATGTATGATAGGCCTTTCGGATCGACTCTTCTATGTAAGGCTTTTGTTCAGATACAACAAGGCTATAAGTTAATTCATCATCATGTAGAACGGCACTCCCGCCAGTTAGCCGACGGACAAACTGACATCCATGTCGTTCAATACCTGGAAAATGAATCGTTCTTTCTTTTTGAAAATGACCAATGGATAGCGTGGGCTTTGACCAACCATAGAAACGAAGAACAGGTGGAATGAGATCTTTGCTATGCCAAAGGAGTAAACATTCATCCAATGCCATATTGATCGCTGCATCTTGATGTCCAGTATTGATAAGCCCCCAAGTATCTTTCATTTTGCTCAACTCCTAGATGAATTTAAAAATCATAGAAGGCCATGGCTTAAGTGATCGTTTTCTAATTTTTTCAATAAAAAGGGAAATGTCTGTATTTTGAGGATGAAAAGCCCTGTAGCCATTTCCTAGTTCAAAACGCACGAAAAACTGCATTATCAAAGAAATGCAGTTTCTCATGAAAATCGTCTACGAGTTCATGTTTCCCACACTTCAGAAGATATGCTGTGTCTTTATCTGCTAGAAGTATGGTAACAAATGTCAATATAAATGTACAGTTTTGTGATCGGGATGACAGGAATTGAACCTGCGACCCCTTGCACCCCATGCAAGTGCTCTACCAAGCTGAGCTACATCCCGCTTAACTCCTATTATAGTGGATGGGCTCCTGGAAAACAATCCTAAAATGCTTGTTACGACCCACCTTCAATGCTTTTTTTATACTGATCTAGCACTTTTGGCAGGATGTTGGCAATCACGTCTTCTTCCAATCGAGACAATAGGCCGTCTTCTTCATTCTCTTTTTTGATGGAGGATACCTCTTTATGCAATTTCTCCATCTTTTTATCGAGGTCTGCCGCAATGAAGGCTGTGCTTTGCAGTTCCTTCGCCATATGGGCGGGAATTTCTTTATCGTATTTATAGTAAATTTTATGTTCAAGACTGGCCCAAAAATCCATGGCAATCGTACGAATTTGAATTTCGACATAAGTATGTTCTGTGCGGTCGGTCATAAAAATAGGGACTTGCACAATGAGATGCAGGCTTTGATAGCCATTGGGCTTAGGGTTTTGAATATAATCCTTATATTCTACGACAGTAATGTCCTTTTGTTTGCCAAGCATCTCAGCTAAAACATAAATATCGGAAATAAAAGAACAAGTAATCCGAACACCCGCAATGTCGCGTATATTTTCTTTAATAGAAGCTAGGGAAAATTCGTATCCTTTGCGTTTAATTTTATTAAAAATGCTTTCCGGTGATTTGACTCGGGATTTTACATGTTCAATTGGATTGTAGTCATGAAGATAAGTGAATTCATCGGATAGTATATTAATCTTTGTGTTAATTTCATCACAAGCAAATTGATACGCCATCATAAATCGAGTGAGCTCGACTTTCATTTCTTTTATTAGTTGAATATCCAGTATTTGATCTTGTTTCATGAAGAGTCTTCCTTTCTAGATGATCTTTTTAAGGATCGAATTATGGTTAAGGAATCTACAAGTATCGTACCATAAATAAAAGAAATTTTTTAGTAAAATACAATCTCTTCCTTGTCTAAGGATAGAGAATATTATATACTACATTACAACAGTAATGCACTGATTCTGAAGGGAGGTCCCTGGATGCTTATACATCATGATGGCTCCAAACCCATTTATGTGCAGATCGCGGAATGGCTTGAAAATGAAATTATCGCAGAAACGTTTAAGAGTGATGAGAAAGTGTACTCACAATATCAATTGGCAGAGATGTTTACGATTAATCCGGCGACAGCCGCGAAGGGGTTGAATATGTTGGCGGATGAGCAAATTTTATATAAGCAACGCGGACTTGGCATGTTTGTATCAAAGGATGCGAAGAAAGAAATATTGAACAGACGAAAGAATGAGACGTTAACGGGGCTTGTTCAGGAACTTGTCTTAGAAGCGAAACGGTTAGGAGTAGAGGAAAACGACTTATTGCAGATGATTCAAGAGGCCATTAGAGGAAAGGAGGAGAAGAAATGAATGTGATTGAATGTGAAAACCTAGTGAAAAGTTATGGAAGAAGGCGAGTTTTAAAGGATTTATCTTTTACCATATTTGTCTGATGATACGTTAAAACTTGAGGAAGTTGGCGAGTTTTTTGAATTTAAGGGGATCACAGCTGAACGAGATTTTGCTCTGTCTCAGTTTACAGAAAGCAGGAATGCATTTCATGAGGGCACAATCAGGCAAGTACGCTTTATCTACCTACAAATCCCCAAAGATTTGCAAATCCAGGAAAATGATGATCTTTATTTCAATTACACAGGTGAAGTCGAGGTTGAATAGGATTTAGATAACGAATAGCTAAGAGCCTCCTGTTTTAAAATTATCTAGTATGGCAATCATGCTAAGGATTTTAATAATAGGAGGTTTTTGCTTGAAAAAGTTGTGGTGTTCACTGTTGATTGTCGGGATAGTTTTGGGCGCTTGCAGTAGCGGAGAAGAGGCGGTCCCGCAAGTAGAGGAGGAGGCGGTTCCTGTCAGTGGGGAAGACAGTATTCTTGTACAGATGCTGAATTCAGAAGGAAAGGAAACTGGCAAAGCCACACTGAAGGAAACAAAAGAAGGCGTGAAGATTCACTTGCAGGCTGAAGGCTTAGAACCTGGGACAAAGGCGATTCATATCCATGAAACGGGTGTGTGTGAAGTGCCGGACTTTACTTCCGCAGGTGCTCATTTTAACCCAGGTGGGAAAGAACATGGATTTCAAAATCCCAAAGGTTTCCACGCTGGGGACTTACCGAATTTAGAAATCGATGAGGATGGCACTGTGAATGTTGTCATCACGGCCCCTAATCTGACATTAAAGCCAGGAGAAAAGAATTCCTTATTGGATGAAGATGGCAGCGCCCTTGTGATCCATGAAAAGGCGGATGATTATAAGACAGATCCTGCAGGAAATGCCGGCGATCGAATTGTATGTGGTGTGATTAACGGAGATTAAGAGGAGCGTTTTAAAAGGTAAACAGCACATTTATTTCACTCAATCGCCAAGATCTGAGTTGAAAAAATGTGCTGCTTTTTTAATTGGGGCTTCATGGTTTTATATGGGGAAATGTTTTATCTCTATTTGACATTTGTAGAGCAATTTGAGTCAATAATAGTAAGGATTTGAGCATGTGGAGGTAATGAAAATCGTTCAAAAAACATTACTATATAAGGTAAGCCCTTTCAATACGCGAGGTGAAAAAATGGAAGAGTGGTTAAGACTTAATTATCGGATGAAATCAGTAGGGGAACAGGACTTTGCGTTTCACTCACACGCACAGTATGAAGTTTACTTTTTTCATCGAGGTGATTGTAAATATCTTATTCATCATTCCATTTACGAGCTTCAGCCGGGGGATATTATTATTATGGATGGTCTAACGGCCCATCGAGCCAATCCCTCCAAGTTTGAAATGTATGAACGAAGTGTGGTGCATTTTTCACCAGATTGGATGATACCAGTTTTGGAGGAATTGCGAATGCCAGAGCTCCTTTCACCCTTTAAAGAAATGAGCAATTGTTTACTTCGTGGTCAGGATGAGGGGGAGCGGGAACTTATTTTACAATCGATCAAAGCGATGGACCAACTGGCAAATAAGGATTCTACTTTTATGATGAAACCTGAGATTGAAGTAGAATTAAAGATTTTACTGTTAACCATTTTAATGCAAATTTACAAATTGAGTAAAAGAGAAAATCAACAATTAGCGATGCCAAAGAGTGAAAAGGTGGTGCATGTTGAAAATATTGCTCACTTTATTCAAGATCATTTCAAAAATAGTATCAGTTTAGAGGATATTTCTTCGGAACTCAATTTAAGTAAGTTTTATCTTTCGAGAATTTTTAAAGAAGTGACAGGCACTACTGTAATGGACTATGTGATGACTTGCCGTTTGAATCAAGTGAAATTTGATCTGGAAATGTATCCGGATCGAACCTTAATGGAAGTAGCAACAGAATCGGGCTTTGAAAGCCAGGCCCATTTCAGTCGTTTTTTTAAGCAAAGGGTAGGCTTGACACCTTCTGAATATCGCAAACAAAAACTAAAATTATAGAGTAGGAGAGTGGGAAAATGGAAGAGAAGTTTGCAGCGCAATTATTTACGGTACGAGAAGAATTAGCTAAAGGAATTGCTCCTGTCTTCCGTGAGATCAAAAAAATGGGATGGGCAGGGGTGCAAATTTCAGCTTTACCACAAGGGTATGATCCACAAGAAGTAGCGGATGCTTTAAAGGAAAATCAACTTGGAACAGCGGGCATGCATATTTCATTAGACCGTCTAGAAAATGATTTAGAAAATGTTGTGAAGGAAGCGGATTTATACGGAACGAAGGATATTGTCTGCCCTTATTTACCGGGCGAATATCAAACGGAAGAGGGTTATAAAGCAGTCCGAAAAAAATTAAATGAAGTCGCCGGGCAACTACCTGATTATCGTATTAGTTACCACAACCATGCTTTTGAATTTGCGACTGAAATCAATGGTGTGTCTGCTCTTGAATATTTATTAGAACCGGTGGAAGAGAATAAAGTTTTAGCAGAAATTGATGTGTATTGGGTAAAAAAAGGCGGCCAAGACCCACTAGCTTTTATTCAACCATATGCGAACAGAATGCCGATTATTCATTTGAAGGATATGACCAATGATGAACAAGAGACATTCGCTGAAATTGGCACAGGAAAAATTGACTTTATTCCAATTTTACAATGGGGTGAGAAGTCAGGGGTAGAATGGTATGCGGTGGAGCAAGATTCTTGCCCAGGAAACCCGCTAGATAGTCTAGCATTGAGCTTAGAGAATTTACTTAAATTGAAGGAAAAAATTTAAACTAAAAGTGCTTTTCTCAGCTTTTTCAGAATAATGATGTTGTTAGGTTCAAAATCACCTGATGGCATGAAAGTTTAATAGAAAAACAAAGGGAGGCTTTTTATCCGTGACAATCTTAAAAGTAGGCATTATTGGATTAGGAAATATGGGGACAAGTCACGCCAAGCGTTTGTTCAATCGTGAAATAGATGGTGCGATTTTAACGGCCGTTTGTGATGTGCGCGAAGAGCGAATGGTCAAAGCGAGAGAAGAATTTGGGGATCGGGTTAAACGGTTTTTGTCGATCGATGAATTTTTTACTGATGCTGATATTGATGGAGTGATTATTGCGACTCCACATTATGACCATCCGCCCCTTGCGATTAGGGCTTTTGAAAAGGGTTGGCATGTTTTATGTGAAAAGCCTGCGGGCGTTTATACGAAAAATGTTCGTTTGATGAATGAGGCAGCGGCTAAAAGTGGAAAAGTGTTTAGTATGATGTTTAATCAGCGAACAAACCCTCTTTATCAAAAAATGCGCGAGCTGATTCAGTCAGGTGAATTAGGAGAAATCAAACGAACAAACTGGATAATCACAGATTGGTATAGGGCGCAAAGTTATTATGATTCAGGCGGCTGGCGTGCCACGTGGGAAGGTGAGGGTGGAGGTGTGATGTTGAATCAGTCACCTCATCAACTTGACTTATGGCAATGGATTACGGGTATGATGCCGACCAGAATCCGTTCATTCTGTGGATTTGGAAAATACCATGATATTGAAGTGGAAGACGATGTGACGGCCTATGTTGAATATGAAAATGGCGCTACGGGCTTATTTGTCACGTCAACGGGTGAGGCACCTGGCACCAATCGTTTTGAAGTTGCTGGCGATCGTGGAAAACTTGTGATCGAAAATGGGAATTTAACCTTTTGGCGGCTAAGACAATCTGAGCGTGAATTTAATCAAACTTTTACAGGCGGTTTTGGCGAACCAGAATGTTGGAAGATTGATATTCCAGTACGTGGCAAAAATAATCAACATTTAGGGATTTTAGAGAATTGGGTGGATGCCATTTTAAATGGAGCAGAACTACTAGCACCAGGTGAAGAGGGCATTAAAAGCTTAGCGATTTCAAATGGTGTCTATTTATCTAGTTGGTTGGATGACTGGGTAGAACTGCCAATTGATGAAGATCTTTATTATGAAAAGTTACAAGAGAAAATTGCGACATCAACATTCCGCAAGGATACAACAAAAGATATTACATTAGATGTGAGTGGTACGCATTAAAAAAAGGAGGGTGCTTCATGGCGAAAGATGGAATGAATTATGCTCCAAAAGGCAAACCCAATCGTGTTGTTAAAGATGGGGAGTTTGTGATTGCGGCGATGGCACTTGACCATGGTCATATTTATGGAATGTGTAATGGGCTAATCGAGGCGGGAGCGAGCTTGAAATGGGTGTATGATCCTGACCCCAAAAAGGTTGAAAAATTTGTGGAAACTTATCCGAATGTTCGAGCAGCTGCAAGCGAGGAAGAGATTTTGCAGGATCCTGAAGTGAAACTTGTGGCAGCCGCAGCGATTCCTTGTGAACGCGGCCCACTTGGCATTCGCGTAATGGACAGTGGAAAGGATTATTTTACGGACAAAACACCTTTTACAACGTTGGAGCAATTAGAGGATGCGAAGGCAGCGGTTAAGCGAACAGGTCAAAAGTATATGGTTTATTATTCAGAAAGACTTCATGTGGAAAGCGCTGTTTTTGCCGGTGAGTTGATTGAACAAGGAGTAATTGGCCGCGTTATTCAGGTAACCAATTTAGCTCCACACCGACTAAACGCACCATCAAGACCGGAATGGTTTTTTGAAAAAGAAAAATATGGCGGTATTCTTTGTGATATCGGCAGCCACCAAATTGAACAGTTTTTATTTTACACAGGCAATACAGATGCAAAGGTTGTGCGCAGTCAGGTCGCAAATTACGCCAACAAGGATTACCCTGAATTAGAAGACTTTGGGGATTGTATGATTGTTGGCGAAAATGGGACCAGTCACTACTTCCGTGTCGATTGGCTTACACCAGACGGATCAGAAGTTTGGGGTGATGGGAGAGCCATTATTCTTGGAACAGACGGGTATATTGAAATCCGTAAATACATTGATGTAGGTCGAGAACGTGAAGGAAATCAGGTTTATTTAGTGAACCAAGAAGGTACCTTCCATTATTCGGTAAAAGGCAAAGTGGGTTTTCCTTTCTTCGGTGAACTTATTTTAGATTGCTTGAATCGAACGGAAAACGCGATGACACAGGCACACGCCTTTAAAACAGCTGAACTTTGTTTAATTGCACAAAAGGAAGCAGTAAGATTAGAATAGAATCTTTACATTAAGAAACTCTGTTGGCCAATGGCTAATAGAGTTTTTTTAATTTCCTTAATTAAAATTAATTATTTTTAAATTAATATATTTAATAAATATTGATTAAAAAATTAATATGTATTATTATTGAATTAATAAATTTAATATAAGGAGGTAAAATGTGGGGTATCCATTAATTACAACTTGCCCAGTGTGCTCACAAAAGCTAAAGATTACGAAACTTCAATGCCATCATTGTCATACGACCATCGAAAATGATTTCGACCTATCAAGCTGGGCATCGCTCACACCAGAACAATTGCATTTTATTGGGATCTTTTTGAAAAGCCGGGGAAATATTAAAGAAGTTGAGAAAGAGCTGGGGATTTCTTACCCAACAGTCCGCGGAAAACTAAACGATGTGGTTGCGGCGCTTGGCTATACAGAAAAGAAAGAAGTGAAAAGTAAAACAGAGGAAAAACATGTGATTACCATGTTGGAAAATGGCGAAATCACGGCAGATGAGGCTTTGCGTCTGTTGAAAGATGAATAATGAGAGGATGATTTGGCATGAAAGAAGAAATCAAGAAAATTTTAGCAATGATGGAAGAGGGGAAATTGGACTCAGAAGAGGCAACCTCTTTGATCCAAGCTTTACAGGAAAAAGAAGTTGTGGAAACGAAAGTGGAACGTACTGATTATTTAAATAAATTTTTGAAGATCCGTATCAAGGATGAAGAGGATAGGGTGAATGTGAACTTGCCATTGCGATTGGTGAAGGTAGCTTTACAGTCTGGATTAAGCATTGCTTCTAAAATCCCTGAATCAGCTAAATATGTAGAGGGAATCGACAAAGTTGATGTGGACCTTATATTAGAAGCAATTGAGCATGAAGCAGAAGGACAAATTGTGGATATCACAAGTGGAGATGGAGAACAAGTTTCAATTGTGATTGAGTGAGAAAACCATGTTAAAAATAACGATTAAACAAGAGAACCAAAAACCGAGGACCATCCGCTTGCCATACTTTTTAATAAATTCTGCTGGTCGAATCGCTACATCCAACCTCTTGTGGAAAATCATAAATTCTAAAAGAAAACAGCAGCAGGAAAAAGCGGAACATGACCAATGGCTATCCCTAGAGCAAATAGAGTGGAAAGACATTCAGCCTTTATTAGAAGAAGTGAAAAAATATAAAGGGCTGACCATCGTGGATGTGCAAGACAAAAATGGGCAAGGTGTTTCGATTGAGCTTTGAGTCCTATTCCCCTTTTTGAGAAAAGGGGGACTTCTTGCGCATAGAGTAAATAGAGGTGATGAAGTGAATCAGAAAGAAAGAACGGTTACTGCCCTCGTGGCTTGCCGTTCCCATAAAAAAAGAGCTTTTTTAGCAAAGCTCTTTTGTATTGCTCCTACCCTATATTGGAGTTTCACTTTATTCAGCAGTATGAATAACAGGTATTTTCTTTATAACCATTTTAGCAACGATGTATAGGCTATATCCAATCACAGCTCCTGATGTATTAAAAACTAAATCATCCAGTGTCCCACGTCTTGTCATCGTAAAGAAGGTTTGGATCAGTTCAATGGTTAAGGATGAGGCAAATCCTAATAAAACAATCATCCATAACCGCTGACAATGTTGAAACAAAAGTGGAACGAATAGCCCGAAAGGAATGAATAAAGCAACGTTTCCGACAGAATATAGCATTTGCAGTTTGGTGTTGGACATATTTTTTAGTTCATAAAAGAGGTGGAAATCGAAATGATACGTTGTTTTTCCACCCCATATTCCAAAAGGGAGATTCCAGTGGAATGGTTGCATGGTCAGGAATATGACAGATAAGAGGTAAACAAAAAACAAATTGACGACCAGTTCTCGAGACGAATCCACATATTTTTTCTTGTATCTTTTATTACGGTACATAATCCAAAGGATACTGAATATACCGAGAATGATAAGTCCTGACCACACTTTTACCGCTCCCTTATAACACGATGTCTCTTTTCTTTTCCCGTCTCCATAATAGCATAATGAATACAATACCTGCTACCAGAAAAAAACTATAACATAACGGGACTAGCCATTGCGGTAAGTCCAAATCGGTAATCCAGTCCAGCAAATAATGTAATCCGAAGGCTAGCAATCCAAAGATAACCGGAACTTGGACGCCAATGAGTGTAATATAATTAGGGACAAGATGGGAGACGGATAGGCTGATTAAGACTAGAATGAATCCCAGTACATAAATGGTAGATTCATGATGACCATTTCTCTTTATCCTTTTAATCCAGCGCTGTTCTTGTTTCATCTAAATTTTCACCACTCAAGCCTTCTGGTTATATATTCGTAATGATTGGGAAAAAAGTTTTAAAAAAGAGAAGATTTTTTGAAAAAGTTGGGAGAGGAATAAAAAAGCTGCCGAGAAATAAAATCTCGGCAGCTTTTTGTGCAGATTGCACTTCTTATTTTTCTAACATCCAAACATGTTGGCGATCTCTTGTTTTTTCTTCGCCTTTATGTTCGATTGTTACTGTATAAGCTTTAAGGTCAGGAAGTTTATCTCCTTGTTGGAGCTCTACGCGTTCTGGATTTTTCACTTTTCCGCCGCCATGACCTACTTCCACATAAGTACCTGCTACGGGTGCTGTGTCACCTGGTTTGTAAAATTGGTTCATAATGTATTTCCCTCACTTTAGATAGATTGCACACTACAAGACATTATAACAAACAATGCATACAAAATGCCAACTCAATCGTAAAAAAAATTTACAAAAAGTACAGCTCCATAAATTTGCCGAGTTGTACCCGAACTACAATGGTAGACACAATCATGTGAATCATGCCCAAAAAGATAAAGGTAGTCATAATTCGGTCATGATCCAGGGTGAATCGTGCCCGAAAAGATGAAGGTAGTCATAATTCGGTCATGATCCGGGGTGAATCGTGCCCGAAAAGATGAAGGTAGTCATAATTCGGACATGATCCAGAGTGAATCGTGCCCGAAAAGACAATGATAGTCATAAATTGGTCGCGATCCTGGGTGAATCGTGCCCGAAAAGACAATGATAGTCATAAATTGGTCGCGATCCTGGGTAAATCGTGCCCGAAAAGGCAATGATAGTCATAAATTGGTCACGATCCAGAGTGAATCGTGCCCGAAAAGACAACGAAGCCCCCAATTCGGTCCCGATACCTATAGTATTTTACTTAAAAATTCTTGCGTCCGTTCATTTTGTGGATTATCGAAGATTTGGTCGGGGTTTCCCTTTTCCATGACAATCCCCTCATCCATAAAGACTACGCGATCACCAACTTCACGGGCAAAGCCCATTTCATGAGTGACGACAACCATGGTCATTCCATCATCTGCTAGATCCTTCATGACTTGTAAGACGTCACCAACTAATTCAGGGTCAAGAGCGGAAGTAGGTTCATCAAAAAGCATGACCTTTGGGTTCATAGCTAAAGCTCGCGCAATGGCCACCCGTTGTTTTTGCCCGCCTGATAGGCTCTGAGGATAGACATGAGCTTTATCGGAAAGCCCGACCTTCTCCAATAAAGGCTGGGCAATTTTCTCAGCATCTGAATTGGACATTCCCTTTACCTTTTGCGGACCCAATGTAATATTTTCTAACACCGATTTATGAGGAAAAAGATTAAAATGTTGAAACACCATGCCTACTTGGGATCGGATATCATTAATATTCACTGCTGGATCGACGATATTATCGCCATCAATGATCACTTCCCCTGATGTAATCTCCTCTAATAAATTGAGGCATCGAAGAAAAGTACTTTTTCCAGAACCAGAGGGTCCGATGACACAGACCACTTCATTTTCCTCAATTTCCATATCGATTCCTTTTAATACTTCCAATTTACCGAAGCTCTTATGCAAATCATTCACCGTAATCATCTTAGACATCCAGCTTCCTTTCTAATCTTTGTAAATAATATGAGGTAGGAACAGTAATGAGAAGATAAAGTATACAAACCATAATTAACGTTTGGAAAGCGGAGAAGGTTGCATTATAATACTGTTTTCCCATATATAGAAGCTCCCCCACAGCAATAACGGAAAAAAGGGAAGTATCTTTCAAACTAATGATAAATTGATTTCCGAGGGGAGGAATCATTCGCTTGAAAGCTTGAGGCCAGATAATATAGCGCATTGTTTGCTTCTCGGTTAGCCCGATGGATCGGCCAGCTTCATGCTGTCCTTTATCAATGGATTTCACTGCGCCACGCACAATTTCCGAGATATAAGCACCTGCATTAATCGTGATGGCAACGATGGATGCCGTGATCTTATCGATATTAAATCCAATTAAATCCTCAGAGAGACCCACATAAATAAATAAAATTTGCACAAGAATGGGGGTTCCACGAACAACTTCAACATAAAAGGTACAAATGCCGCGCAGTATTTTGCTTTTTGATAAGCGACCTAAACCGGCTAAGGCGCCCAGGATAAAACCAAGAATCAGACCTGTAATTGTAATAATTAATGTCCAAAGCAGTCCTTTAAAAAGAAGGGGCAGGCTTTGAATATAGTGACTATCCATGATTGTTTCTAACATTCTCTATTTCTCTCCCTTTTAAATACAGATTTTATATGAGTGAAAAGTCGCAACAAGTTAATGGCACTTGTTGCGACCGGCTGAAAGGCGGGAATGCAACTAATCTATAGATTTACCCCTATAACCAAATGAAGTTTCACTTATTCTTCTCCTAGCCACTCATCCCCAGGTTTTTCACCGAAATATTTTTCATAAATCTCAGCATAAGTTCCATCTTTAATCATGCTTTCTAGGGCTTCGTTCGAGGGATCAACCAATTCAGACCCTTTTTTAAAGGCGATTCCATAGGATTCCCCTTGAAGGATTTCTCCAGTTGTTTTTAATTTTCCTTTTCCCTCTTGAGCGATATAATACTGAACGTTTGGAACATCATATAGGACGCCATCGAGCTTGCCGTTGGCCAAGTTCATATATGCTGTGACAATTTCAGGATAGGCTTCTACTTGAGCCTCTGTATTTTTGCCTAAAAAGCTTTCACTTGTGGATCCTTGACGAGAGCCAATTTTCTTTCCATCCACATCATCAATCGACTCAATATCGCTATCTGTTGGGACCATTAAAATAATACCAGAATCATAATAAGGAATAGAGAAATCAAGTGTTTCTTCACGTTCAGGTGTAATCGACATTCCGGCAATGCCGATTTCATAACGGCCACCTTGCATACCTGCAAGTAGACCATCAAAATCCATTGTTTCAAATTCAACTTCATAGCCAGCACGTTTGGCGATCTCTTTGATTAAGTCAACATCAAAACCTTCTAATTCTCCTGTTTTTGTATTAAGGTATTCAAACGGTTTGAAATTAGAATCGGTTGCAACTGTATAGGTTTTCCCTTTCGTATCACCGTTTCCTTTACTACCATCCGCATTTTCTTTTGTTCCACAAGCTGCAAGCGTTAGCATAATGGAAACCATTGCTACGAGAAAAATAAACTTTTTCTTCAAGATTGTGACACTCCTCTAGTTTTTTTACATCTATTCTCCGTGCTTAGCACTTTTCGATTTCTGTTTCCGAAAGTGGTTGGCAAAGCATAAAATGTTCGTAGTTCGCAGAACAGACGCTTGGGCTTTTATTCCACCCGTTCTTTATTATCTACTAAAGCTGGAATAAAGGAAAAATTCTCAAAACAGTATGAGGATGGATCAGCAAGGATGAGAGCATGTGTCAGCAACGTAAGCTACCATTCTTGTAAAAATCCTCTCTATAAGTCTTGATAACTGTTTGATACCCTTATGGAAAATGAAATAAACATGATTTATGCAAAAGGAAAAAAGTGATTTTAAGGGAGGGGGGATTGATTTTCCCGAGAGAATAATGGAAACATAAAAGTGAGATCCAAGAGGAGTTTGGATGCACAAAAAAGTGAAGGATCATCGAAAACGTCGATCCAAGCTGGAGTTGGATCAACGAAAAAGTGAAAGTTCGTGAAAAACGTCGACCCAAAGTAAGGTTGGATGTACGAAAAGTCGAATGATCATCAAAAACATAGATCCAAGAGCAGGTTGGGTCGACGAAAAAGTGAAAGTTCATGAAAAACGTCGACCCAAAGTAAGGTTGGATGTACGAAAAGTCGAATGATCATCAAAAACATAGATCCAAGAGTATGTTGGGTCTACGAAAAAGTGAAGGATCATCGAGAACGTCGATCCAAGCTTGGGTTGGGTCTACAAAAAAGTGAAGGATCATCAAAAACGTAGGTCCAAAGTGCGCTTGGATCTACGAAAAGACAAAGGACTAGCAAAAAACTGTGGGAGTATTATAGAATGGCTTCATTTATTTTTTCAGATTCATTTCAGCCTTGATTTTTTCTAATAAATGCTGACAGCCTAAGCTTACGAGTTGATATGTCTCCTGAAAGTCGCCTGTATAGTAAGGGTCAGGTACATCTTTTGGTTGATCGGTTAAATCAAGAAGGCGGATCGTATTAGAGTGTGGAGCATGCTCGGAAATTTTCTTAATATTGCCGATATTGCTTTCATCCATTCCAATAATATAATCGAACTTGTTTAAATCTTCTTTCGTAAACTTCCTTGCGAACAACTCATCCGCCTTGATTTGGTATTTATTTAGAATTTCTAAAGTCCCTCGATGGGGGCTAGACCCAACATGCCAATCGCCCGTGCCGGCAGAATCGACTTGGATTTTTTCACTTAAGCCCTCTCTTTTAACGAGGTCACGGAAAATGGCCTCCGCCATGGGAGACCGACAAATATTGCCGAGACAAACAAATAACACGCGAATCATTCGCTTCCCTCCTCTAAAACTGAAATGGCTATTTTTGATAAATCGGCGTCTGCCTGTTCCGTCATCTGTTGAGAAAAAACAAAGGACCATGGTTGCGAAGACATAGGGTCAATTTCTAGTGAAGAAGAGAAGATTCCTTGCGCAATAGTCTCGTTATGATGATCTGTGATTTTAACGGCCTGTTTTTGTAAACGTAAAGGATAGGAAAAGCCATTGTGCAGGAAGACCGTTGCCACAAGTCCACCATTTTTCTTGTATTTTGTCTTAATTGGGGTAGCGGTAAAGGACTCCTCAGGAAGATCGATTGATTGTGCCTTTTGGATATAGAGCTCCTTTTCTTTTTCAGTTAATTGCTGCTCCCAGACAGGATGAAAATGAATAGCTGACATGATCATCATTCCTTAATAAGATTGAGTGATTTTAAACCATTAGCGATACCAGATTCTGTGACACTGGTTGTTTTATGTTTGGCGTACTGATAGAGATCTGGATGTGCATTCCCCATGGCAAATCCTTCTCCTACAGTTTGTAACATTTCTTTATCATTCATACCATCTCCGAAAGCAATCGCATTTTCTCTCGGAATCTGTAAAACTTCTAGTATTTTGTGAATGGCGCCCCCTTTATTTACCCGATCACGTATTACATCATAACAATGGAGTAATGCTTCCACATTGACCTGGGAAAGATGATAGGTGGGATCAAAATGATATAGTTGCTGATCTTCCGGTTTTAGATTGATTAAAGTGGCTCCCAAAATTTGATCGGCCACTTCTTCCGTAAACAATTCGTTTTGTTTTAGTTGAAACATCTCAATAAAATGCTGGACAACAGGCGTATCTAAGCATGTGAAATAGTTTTTTTCGCTTGTATATAGGACCATCTCATGATCGTTCTTTTTCGCGATCTCTAGAAACTGCAACACCGTTTCTCTCTTCATGGGTTCATTGACAACAGGCTCTTCTTTATAAAGTGCAAGAGCTCCATTATAGCCGATAAAAGAATGGACATTCAGCTCCTTTGCCAAATCCCTAATTTCATGTAAAGGTCTGCCGGTGGCAAGGAACACTTCCAATCCCTTTTTTTGCACTTGTCGAATTGCCTCTTTTGTTGAAAGATCATAAGTATGATCTGGTTTTAGGATTGTTCCATCAATATCTAAAAATAATATCTGATAAGTAGACATTTCATTCTCCCCTAGAAGTTTGTTTTCCTCCTAGTTTATCATAGAAAGGGAGCAAAACATACGATACAAAAAGAAGATAGGGAAATTACGCTCATTTTGTCAAGAGAAATGTAAGAACGATTGCTTGACACTCCCGTAGAAATAGGGAATGATAAAATCGTGAAGCTACTATTAAAATATGAGTAAGGAGAGAGCCTAATGAAATATCGTAGACTAGGAAGAACAGGATTAAAAGTTAGTGAGATTAGTTTAGGAAGCTGGCTAACATACGGAAAATCAGTAGAAGATAATACAGCAACAAAGACGATACATAAAGCGTATGATTTAGGAATTAACTTTTTTGACTCTGCAAACGTTTACGAACAAGGGGAAGGTGAAAAGGTTCTTTCTAAAGCATTGAAGGAATTTCCGCGTGAATCTTATGTCATTACAACAAAAGCTTTTTGGCCAATGGGAGAGGGCCCGAACGATAGAGGGCTATCACGTAAGCATGTTTATGAACAAGTTCATAATAGTTTGAAGCGTATGGATCTGGATTATGTGGATATTTTCTATTGTCATCGTTATGATCCCGAGACACCTGTAGAGGAAACGCTTCGTGTGATCGATGACTTAATTCGCCAAGGGAAAATTTTATATGCGGGTGTAAGTGAATGGTCGGCTGCACAAATTGAGGAAGCTGTCGGGATCGCCGATCAAAAATTACTAGATCGCATTGTCGTCAATCAGCCGGTTTATAATATGCTGAACCGTTATATTGAAAAGGAAGTCTTACCTGTATCAAGTAAATACGGGATTGGACAAGTGGTGTTCTCTCCACTCGCTCAAGGTGTTTTAACTGGAAAATACCTTGGTGGTCAAATTCCTGAAACAAGTCGTGCGGCGAATGATGAGATCAATAATGGTGTGAAAGGCATGCTGACAGAAGAAGTATTAGATAAAGTAAGAAAATTAGACGAAGTGGCAAGGGAATTGGATACAACATTACCAGCTCTGGCACTTGCTTGGATTTTGCGACAACCAATGGTCGCGAGTGCTTTAGTAGGGGCTAGTAGACCAGAACAAATTGAGGCCAATGTAAAAGGCAGTGAACTAGAGTTAACCGCCGATGTACTTGATAAAATAGAAGGCATACTTGCCTAAAGGGAAAACTCCGATTTCTTGCATGAAATCGGAGTTTTGTATCGCGAAAATTGGAAAAAGGGTTTTTTAAAAGAAGTTTATTTACATATTAGGAATATATGGATTACAGACAAAAAGAAACTAATTAACAATTGGCAAAAAGACGCAAGCCGTCTATGAGTCGTTGTCTTTTTTCAGAAAGGGTTTTATATCTGAGATGAGCCTTTTAGCATTCCGAATGTCCCTTCATATCATCAATAGTGGCATTATCCTGCCGTACTAGTAGAATAATATAAAACAAAGAAAGGAACTTTATATACATGCAGCAAGAGAATTTTACAAGGGGTTCGATCGGGAAACAATTACTCCTGTTTTCCGGCCCCATTATTTTAACCAATCTTCTTCAAGTGTCCTATCAATTGATTGATAGTTTATGGGTTGGGAACTTGCTTGGTGCTTCAGCGCTCGGAGCGGTGGCAGTATCCAGTACTGTCATTTTTACCGTGTTATCCTTTATCATTGGCGTCAATAATGCCACATTGACGATTTTATCGCAATTGAAAGGAAAGAATGATTTTGTTGGTTTAAAAAAATATACGAATGCCTTCACGATCATTTTAGGAAGCATGGCTGTTATGCTTGGGATTCTCGGCTACCTTTCATCGGAGTGGATTCTCCGTTTGTTAGGAACACCTGAATCCATGTTGGAAGAGGCAACAGGATATTTACGGATAAACTTTTTGGGGATTCTCTTTTTATTTGGCTATAATTTCATTGGAACCGTATTTCGAGCGTTGGGAAACAGTAAAACACCGTTACGATTTGTTGTGATTGCTGTAATCCTAAATACTTTTTTAGATCCGCTGTTTATCTCTGGACTGGATTGGGGGATTCAGGGAGCAGCGTTTGCAACAATTGTAGCGCAAGGGATTGCTTTCATATATGGTGTGTATATAAGTATCTCTCATAAGCAAATTCCTTTTTCGCGTCCTTCTTGGCCAAAGATGGAAGAGGTAAAGTTGATACTGGGACAAGGACTTCCATCTGGATTGCAAATGACGGTCATTTCGGCTGGCTCTGCCGCCATTATGAGTGTCGTCACTTCTTTTGGCAGTGATGCCGTTTCCGGCTTTGGTGCGGCACAACGATTGGAGAGTATTATTATGCTTCCGGCCCAAGCATTAGGAACTTCTGTTAATAGTATGGCGGGCCAAAATATTGCTGTAGGAAAGTGGAGACGGGTACACAAAATTACTTTGAATGCGACAATTTTAAATCTCATTACCATGCTCCTTATTGCACTTTTAATTTTCGTCATAGGTGGTTGGGGGATTCGATTATTTATTTCCGAACCAGAAGCTGTCCGTTTTGGTACAGATTATATAAAAATGGTCGCTTTCTTCTTCCCGTTTTTAGGATTTAACTTTGTTTGGAATGGGGTAGTCCGTGCCTCGGGGGCTGCTTTTCAAGTGCTTATTCTGAACCTAATATCTTTTTGGATATTACGCTTTCCGTTAACCTGGTTGTTTGCCCAATCTTTTGGTGAAAGAGGAATTGCCTATGGATTAGGCAGTAGTTTCGTAATTAGCAGTGTTGTAGCTTTTTGTTATTATCGCTTTGGAAAGTGGAGTGAAAAAGAGTTGCTGAAAGATGATGCCGAAAGTTCGGTGGGATGATTATAAGTGTGTGTTCAAAAAGGAGGATAAAAAGGACCAAGAAGTTCGAGGCGGCGCAGCCTTCGAGCAGCGGAATGTATGCATTTAGATACATGAGCAGCGGAGAAGCAAGCCAACGAAGAAATTCGCAGTGTCATTTTTACCGGACTTTTTGAACATCCTCTATAAAAAATGAGGTGGAGGAATGTTTGTACATCCTGTGGATGATGAGCTCTATTTACGAATGGTGGAGGAAAAAGATGCGGAAGAACTTTTTGAACTAACCGATCAATCAAGGGAGTACTTGCGGGTATGGTTACCATGGATTGACAGAACAAAAAGTAAAGAAGACACGATGCTTTTCATTAAGTCTAGTCAGAAAGAATTTGCGGAATTTACATCCATGAATCTGGTTATTCTATATAAAGAGAAAATGGTGGGTGTAGCAGGATTTAATGAAATGGATGCAGAAAATAAAGTCGTTTCGATTGGCTATTGGTTAGGGAGGGATTTCCAAGGGAAAGGGATTATGACGCGGGCCGTACGTTCCCTAATCGGCTACGCGCTCGACATTCTCCAGTTCAATCGCATTGAAATTCGTGTAGCGGATGGTAATACGAAGAGCCAAGCGATCCCTGAAAAACTTGGTTTTAAAAAAGAAGGAACCATTCGTGAAGCGGAATGGTTATATGACCATTATGTGGATCATTTCATTTATGGTTTACTTGCCGATGATTGGCAAAGTCATGTTAGTATGTAGGGACTTTTTACTTGCTAAATTTCTCCAATTGTTAAATCTTCGTTCATAGTTTATTCATATCTTGTGATTATGATAAAAGTAACATAAATCGCAGGGAGGGCAATAAAAATGCAGGAACAAGATGAATATGAAGTCAGTAATATAACTGAAAGACCGAAAAAGCGTTGGACGAAAGGAAAAACAGCGGTAAAAAAAGTTGTATCTACTGTAAGTGCGGGTGTGATTGGTTCGGTTTTAACTTTAGCTGTTGTCCTCAATACACCACTTTTAAAAGAATCTGAATCGCAAGAGGCGACGGTGGCGAAGGCTGCTGCGGACACAGACCAAAATTCTTCCCAAAATGTTCAGCAACTTTCAGCTGATGCAACATCACTTGCCGATATGGTCGAAAAGGCGTCGAAAACTGTTGTCGGTATTGTCAGTGCGGGCAAAACACAGGGAAATCCATTCGCTCCTCAAAATGAAAGTCAAAGTGAGAAGTCGGGTTCAGGCGTCATTTTTAAAAAGGAAGGTAAAGATGCCTTTATCGTGACGAATAATCATGTGATTGAAGGATCTGATCAAATTGAGGTCAATTTGGAAAACGGCGAAAAACTTGAAGCTGAATTGATCGGGGCAGACGCATTGACGGATTTAGCTGTCCTGAAAATAGATGGTAGTAAAGTTGAATCTGTCATAAGTTTTGGTGATTCCGATACTTTACGTGCGGGTGAGCAAGTTGTGGCGATTGGGAATCCACTTGGACTTGAATTTTCCCGTACCGTTACACAAGGAATTGTGAGTGCTGTGAATCGATCGATTGATGTCGAAACCTCCGCAGGGAAATGGGAATTAAACGTGATTCAAACAGATGCGGCGATTAACCCAGGGAATAGTGGGGGCGCCTTAGTCAACACAAAAGGTGAATTAATCGGGATTAATAGTTTGAAAATTGCCGAGAACGGTGTGGAAGGATTGGGATTTGCGATTCCGATTAATGATGCCAAACCACTTATTGAAGAAATGATCAAACACGGGAAAATTAAACGCCCTTATATGGGCATTAGCATGGTCGACTTTGAGCAAGTTGCTCCCCAATATTTACAACAATTGCCAAAAGAGATTGATGCTGGTGTGATTATTACATCCGTTGATCCTGATTCAGCTGCTGGTAAGGCAGGTTTACAAATGGAAGATATACTAGTTGGGATTAATGACCATAAGATTGAAAATGCGAGTGATTTAAGAAAGCTTTTATATACAGAACTTAAGGTTGGTGATAAAGCCTCACTTCAAGTCTATCGTGATGGGAAAGAGAAGACCTTCTTTATCACTTTAACGGCAAACCCCGAAAGTTAATCTTTATGCAACCACCTCTTGCTCTTGTAAGAGGTGTTTTGTGGTTGCACCAGGCTCTACTTTTCTTTACATTAATGGGGAGGGGGTGCCCAATTTGAAAATATTAGTCATTGAAGATAATGAAAATGTGGCGTCTATGATTGAAATGTTCTTTTTAAAAGAAGGGATTAAAGGAGAATTTGTCCAGGATGGGATCGACGGATATGAACGTGCCAAGCAGGAACAGTGGGATTGTCTAATTATTGATTGGATGCTCCCAGGCATGGATGGAATCAGTATCTGCCGAAAAGTTAGGGAAAATAATAAAACCGTTCCGATTATTATGCTCACAGCGAAAGATACGGAATCTGATCAAGTATTAGGGTTAGAAATGGGGGCCGATGATTATGTGACAAAACCATTTAGCCCTCTTGCTTTAATGGCGAGAATTAAAGCTGTAACACGCAGATCCCAACCTCAACCAAATACGAAAATACACAATAATACAATTGAAACACCTCATTTCAAAGTAAATAAAGATACTCGTGAAGTGCTTCTAGACGGGAGGGCCGTTAAGAATTTAACTCCGAAGGAATTTGATTTGCTTTATCATTTTTTACAGCACCCGAGACAAGTTTTTTCGCGAGAACAATTATTAGATAAAGTATGGGGTTATGACTTTTACGGAGATGACCGAACCGTGGATGTTCATATCAAACGGCTACGCAATAAATTAGGCTCCTCTGATCAACCTTTTTTTAAAACCGTTTGGGGTGTAGGGTATAAATTCGAAGAATCAGATGATGGATTTGAACCACAGGATGGGGAAGATCCCACAAAAGAGAAGCGCCCATGAAAATAAAAATGAAATACTTTTATCAACAGCTTTGGAGTCATGTGAGTGTGATTGTGATTGCAATCCTCATCTTAAGTTTGTTGTTTTCCCATTTTATTGAAAATCTGATTTATCAAGATAAAACCGATGAGCTAACGGCATATGGGAAAAATATTTTAGCAGATCTTGAACAAGGCTATGAATCGGAATCCGTTCTCCAAGAATATGGGCATGTTCTAGCTGGGCGCAATATTCAATACAGTTTATTTGATCCAAGCTCAGCGATTATCTATTCCACAGGAAGAGGGGCAAGAATCAAGCTGGAAACGGAAGAATGGCAGAAAATACAAGATGGTTATACGGTTGTCGTCAAACAGGATTATAAGCGATTTAATGAAGGAGTTACCTTTGTGTTATTACCTTATTTTCGCCACGGCCAATTTGTAGGTGGAATTTTGCTTGCCTCTCCTATTAAAGGATCAAGGGATATTATTTCGCAAATTAATCAATATCTGTTCTATACAGTGTTGGTTGCAGCGGCTGTTGCGTTGCTTCTAAGTTGGATATTATCGGCTTTTCATGTAAGAAGAATTAAGCGACTGCAGGAGGCAACCTCTTTAATTGCGAATGGCGATTATTCTGTGCGTATTCCCTCTTCTGATTTTGATGAAATTGGAGAACTGTCAAAGGATTTTAACCAAATGGTTGAAAAACTAGAAGGATCCATGGAAGAAATTGATCGCTTAGAAAATCGTAGAAGACAATTTATGGCTGATGTTTCTCATGAATTAAGAACTCCCTTAACCACAATCCGAGGTGTGATTGATGGAATTCGCAACCAGATGATTCCTGAATCGGAAAAAGAGCGCGGTATGCTTATGGCGAGTCAAGAAACAAAGCGTTTGATTAGGCTAGTAAATGAAAATCTAGATTATGAAAAAATACGTTCCAATCAAATTAAACTTCATAAGGAGAACCTTCTTCTCGCCGAAGTGATGGAAGTGATTCGGGATCAATTGGAGATTCAAGCTGAAGAAAAACATAATGAGATTGTTCTTGAAGTTGACCAGGATACAATGATTTATGCCGATTATGATCGCTTAACACAAATTTTAATTAATATCACGAAAAATAGCATTCAATTTACGGAAAATGGGACCATTACTTTACGAGGGAAAATGGAAGAACAAGTGACCATTATTGAAATAGAAGATAATGGGATGGGGATGGACCCGCGCGAAATAGAAAGGATTTGGCAGCGTTTCTATAAAGCAATGGTATCACGGACAAACAATCCATATGGAGAATTTGGTCTAGGGCTATCGATTGTCAAACAACTTGTCCAATTGCACAATGGGCAAATTGACGTAAAAAGTGAAAAAGGAAAAGGCACTACATTTATACTAAAATTCCCGATTGAAAAATAAGTATCGAAGTTTTGAGCGTTTTCATATATCATATTGTTAATAGTTTATTCACATTTATCATGTACATTAGTGATAAATGGCTAAGTCCGCTACATCCTGCGGGTTTAAAATGAGTATTGGGGGAGGAAAAAAATGAGTCAACATCAGCAACAAAAAACATCTAGCAAAAAATTCACGATTTCGGTCATTGTCCTGATTTTAATTGGGGCAGCTGTTATTTTTACAGCGGCCTTTGTGAAAAGGGAGATTGTCGCAAATGTCGGGGATGTCAAAATCACGAAGGACGAATTGCATGAGCAACTTATGGACAACTATGGTGATCAGACACTTGACGCGATGATCAATGATAAAATTGTCGATATGGAGATTAAGAAGGAAAAAGTATCCGTCTCTGATGACGAAATAAAAAAAGAAATGGATAAGTATATCGAACAAAGTGGTGGTGAGGAAGCTTTCAATTCAGCTCTACAACAACAAGGTCTGCAGAAAAAAGATGTGAAGAAAGATATTGTCAGGTTCTTATCGATCCAAAAAATCCTTGAACCACGAATTGAAATTACGGATGATGAGATCAAGGAATACTTTGAAAATAATAAAGCCTCCTTTGACCAAGAGGAACAAGTAGAAGCAAGCCACATCTTAGTTAAGGATGAAAAAACAGCGAATGAAGTGAAAAAGAAGTTAGATGATGGGGAAGATTTCGCTAAATTGGCGAAGGAATATTCAAAAGATGAAGCAAATGCTGAATCTGGTGGAGAACTAGGCTTCTTTGGAAAAGGGAAAATGGTCAAAGAATTTGAAGACAAGGCCTTTTCCATGAAAGTAGATGAAATTAGTGATCCAGTGAAAACAGAACACGGCTACCATATCATCAAAGTCACAGATAAAAAAGAAGCCAAAGAAGCAAAATTAGCAGATCATAAAGATGAAATCAAAGAGCAACTATTTGATCAAAAACTACAAACAGAATACCAAACATGGTTAAATGAGAAAAAAGAAGATTATAAAATTAAAAAATCATTAAATTCGGGTAAATAAGTTTTGAGAAAGAGGCTGGGACCGCCTCTTTTCGGATAAACCCCCATTAAGTTAGCGTAAAAGGGGATGTCTAAAAAGTCCCTAAAATAAATCAGGTGGAGAGAAACGATTTGTTTTTCTCCACCTGATTTTGTGTTTTTATGGTTTTTCCCTGAAAATAGTAGGCGAGTGCCTGCCACTTTCAGGA
>NZ_BORB01000028.1:0-61263 GCF_018332955.1 Lederbergia ruris | reverse complement strand
AGGGATTTTGGTGTCGTGTGGTAACCTCATCAAACCTTAAAATTCAGGGGGTGGCAAGTTTTTTGCATTCATTCCCCTATAAATCAAGAGGTTATTAACTTTTTACTATAGATTATTTGACAATACGTTCAAAACGATAGGAGGGAAGAAGATGAAACTCACCGATATTTTAACGCGGGATAATATAATCTTGAATCTTAGAGGAGATAATCAATCGGATGTCATTGATGAGTTAGTAAATAAGTTAGATCAAAACCAGCTTATAAATGACCCTGAAATGTTCAAAGAAGGAATTTATAAGAGGGAAAGTGAAATTTCAACTGCAGTGGGTTATGGGGTAGCGATTCCTCATGCAAAAAATAAATCGGTAATCAAACCCACTATTATAATGGGGCGAACACTCCAAGGAATAGATTACGGCGGTCAACATACAAATTTAATATTTATGATTGCAGCTCCTGAAAATGCATCAAATGAACATTTATCACTTTTGTCTCAACTATCGACTTTTTTAATGAGTGAAACATTTCGAGCAAAGCTGCTCGTAGCAACATCAGAAAGTGAGATTATAACAGCAATTGAAGAACAAGAAAAATTAACAGAAGTAGATTCTAATGATGAATCTGCTTCCGGAAAATATTTAATCGGCATTACTTCATGTATGACTGGGATCGCACACACTTATATGGCTGCGGAGTCTTTGAAAGAGGCAGCCGAAAAAAGAGGTATGAAGGTCAAAATTCAAACTAATGGTGCTAATGGTCCTGAGAATAAGCTAACTACAGCAGATGTCCAGAAGGCTGATGCCATTATTATAGCTCATGATGTACGAGTGGATACCTCTATTTTTGGAGGTAAACGATATATTGATGTCCCCGTGAAAAAGGCAATCAGTCATGCTGATCAATTAATTGATCAAGCTCTGTCTTATGACATAAAAGAAGATAATGTTGATAACACGATGGTGGCTAAAGAATCGGAGTCAGAGGAAAAATCAGGATTGAATTTCTATAAGCATATTATGAGTGGGGTTTCGTATATGATTCCATTTGTAGTTGTCGGGGGAATCTTTATCGCAATTTCCTTCATGTTTGGTATTTATGCTGCAGATCCTGAGAGTGATCAATATAATGTTATCGCCGATTTCTTTAATCAAGTCGGTGGCGAAGCAGCTTTTGCATTAATGGTTCCAATATTAGCTGGATTTATTGGCTATAGCATCGCTGATAAACAGGGGCTGGCTCCTGCAATGATTGGTGGTATGATGGCTAGTATAGGTGGTTCTGGCTTCCTTGGCGGAATGATAGCCGGATTTGTTGGTGGGTTTGTCGCGAAGTATATTGGTCAATCGATGGCTAAAATACCAAAATCCTTTCAAGGTTTAGTTTCTGTTTTAATTGTTCCATTACTAAGTACGCTTATCGTTGGTGCATTCATGTTCTTCGTATTAAATACGCCAATGTCCATGCTAAATGTATTTTTAGAAAATTGGTTGAAAAGTCTTACTGGAATAAGTGCAGCTATTCTTGGAGCGTTATTAGCCGGAATGATGGCCTCTGATATGGGCGGTCCTATTAATAAAACAGCATCTGCCTTCGGTTTAGCAATGTTTGCTGCAAATATCTTTGAACCATCAGCTGCTTTAATGGTTGGTGGAATGGTACCTCCAATTGGAATTGCACTGGCTACAACCATTTTTAAAAACAGATTTACAATTCAAGAAGCAGAAGCTGGAAAAGCAAGCTATGTATTAGGAGCAAGCTTTATTACTGAAGGGGCAATCCCTTTTGCAGCAGCAGATCCATTAAGGATCATTCCTGCAAATATAATCGGTGCTGCGGTAGGTGGGGCATTGTGTATGGCGATGGATATTTCATTAAAGGCTCCTCATGGCGGCATTTTTGTTATCCCGATTGCCTGCAATAAACCATTACTTTACATTGGATGTATACTTCTAGGTTCGTTCATTACTTGCTTAATGATTGGTCTTATGAAAAAACCTCTTTCAGAAAAAGAAAGAAACAATGCAAAACAAATGAGTAGTATTATTTAAACGACCACCTGCTGATGGCAGGTGGTTTTTCACATATAAACCAGAAAAAACGCCAATCCATATAAAAACGGAGTGGCGTTTTATAAATTATTTCTTATAGGTTCCTGGCTTATCCTCATATCCAGAAGTGAAAATGGCGGCCAAGAATGCGATACATACACCGATAATTAAGATCAATTTCATGTTATGTAAGCCTCCCTTTTTAAATCATCCTTCTCTCATTTATTATAGCCTATTATAGCAGGAATGTCGCATATTTTATAAATTGTCATATTTATTAAGAAGAATCTAAAACGAGTTTTGGAGGAGAGACCTGTTTTAGGGAAAGTATCATGTTTAGTTGTCCACTCGCATAGAATGAAATAATCATCTCTCATCACACCTACTGGGGAGGTTTATATGGATATTTTAAAAAGAATCGAACAATATCGTTCACAAGAAGAAGGTTTGAAATGGGAAGGGACCTTTGCAGAATATTTACAATTAGTGGAAGAAAAGCCATGGATTGCTCAATCTGCCCATTCACGCATATATAATATGATAAAAGATGCTGGTGTTGAAGAGGAAAATGGCAGAAGAGTTTACAAATTTTTTAATTCAGAATTATATGGCTTAGAAGAGGCCTTAGAGAAATTAGTGGAGGAATATTTTCACCCGTCGGCTAAACGGTTGGATGTTCGCAAACGGATTCTCCTTTTAATGGGGCCTGTAAGTGGTGGGAAATCGACTCTCGTCACGATGTTAAAAAGAGGGTTGGAGGCGTATACAAGGACTGACAACGGCGCCGTTTATGCCATTAAAGGCTGCCCTATGCACGAAGATCCTCTACATTTAATTCCGCCTCATTTACGTGAGGACTTCTATAAGCAATATGGAATTAAAATCGAAGGACATTTATCGCCTTTAAATTCATTGCGACTTGAAGAAGAATATGGAGGTCGTATTGAAGATGTCCTCGTTGAAAGAATCTTCTTCTCTGAAGATAAGCGAACGGGAATTGGAACCTTTAGTCCATCTGACCCGAAGTCTCAAGATATTGCCGATTTGACGGGGAGTATTGATTTTTCAACGATTGCAGAATATGGTTCAGAATCCGATCCAAGAGCTTATCGTTTTGATGGGGAATTGAATAAAGCCAATCGTGGTTTAATGGAATTCCAAGAAATGCTGAAATGTGATGAGAAATTTTTATGGCATTTATTATCACTGACACAAGAAGGGAATTTTAAAGCGGGAAGATTTGCTTTAATTAGCGCAGATGAATTAATTGTGGCTCATACAAATGAAACAGAGTATCGCTCCTTTATCGCGAATAAAAAGAACGAGGCGCTTCATTCACGCATCATTGTCATGCCAGTTCCATATAATTTGAAGGTTTCAGAAGAAGAGCGTATATATGAAAAAATGATCAGAGAGAGTGATGTGGCGGACGATGTTCATATCGCACCTCATACGTTAAAAGTGGCAGCCATGTTCACGATTTTAACCAGACTAAAGGAAACAAAAAGGGGTGATGTCGACGTCATCAAGAAAATGCGCCTCTATGATGGTGAAAATGTGGAAGGCTTTAATTCCGCTGATGTGGATGAGTTGAAAAATGAGTTTCAAGAAGAGGGTATGAGTGGCATTGACCCGCGTTATGTCATTAATCGTATTTCATCTACCATTATTCGAAAAGGCATTACATCGATCAATGCATTAGATGTTTTACGATCCTTGAAAGAAGGGCTTGATCAGCATCCGTCTATTACCAATGAGCGCAAAGAAGTTTATTTGAACTATATTTCTTTGGCCAGAAAAGAATATGATGAAATTGCTAAGAAAGAAGTTCAAAAAGCATTTGTTTACTCCTATGAAGAGTCTGCAAAAACATTAATGGATAATTATCTAGATAATGTAGAGGCTTTTTGTAATAAAGCCAAACTTAAGGATCCACTCACAGGGGAAGAAATTAATCCTGATGAGAAATTAATGCGGTCGATTGAAGAACAAATCGGTGTATCAGAAAATGCAAAGAAATCATTTAGAGAAGAAATTCTTATCCGGATTTCGGCGCTTGCACGCAAGGGAAAGAGCTTCGATTATCGTTCCCACGCAAGACTGCGAGAGGCCATCCAGAAAAAGTTATTTGCTGATTTAAAAGATGTCGTCAAAATCACCACATCAGCGAAGACACCAGATGAGCAGCAATTAAAGAAAATCAATGAGGTTGTTGCTCGATTAATTGATGAACATGGCTATAACTCAACCTCAGCCAATGAATTATTAAGATATGTCGGTAGTTTATTAAATCGTTAAGTATTTTATATAAAAACAATACAATCAAAGGTTGCCTCCATAATGAAGGCAACCTTTGATGCTAATTTGGAGGTCATGACACCTGGAAATCCCAGGATATAAAGAAAATCCCCTATTGAATTTCCAACTTTGTCCATTTCTTAAAAAGGTTTGTAAATATCTAGCTATTATTGCATACAATAGAGTAATTAACAATGAAATATGCTAAGTAAATTTTCACTATCTTATCTTATGCCGATAGGGGAAGAATGTGAATAAGGAGGGTAAAAAAATGGCTGAATCAGAACACCGCCAGTTTGTTGTATCACAGGAAAATTGGTCCCTCCATCGCAAAGGACATGATGATCAGACCCGACATCAGGAAAAGGTCCAAGATGCAATTCGTAAAAATTTGCCAGATTTAATCACCGAAGAAAGTATTATCATGTCCGATGGACGGGATGTTGTAAAAATACCGATTCGTTCATTAGATGAATATAAAATTCGCTATAATTATGATAAAAATAAACATGTTGGCCAAGGTGATGGAGATAGCAAGGTGGGGGATGTTGTTGCAAGAGGACAAAACCCACAGACAGGGCCAGGAAAAGGCCAAGGAGCTGGTGATACTGCCGGTGAGGACTATTATGAAGCAGAAGTCTCGATGATGGAACTGGAGGAAGCTTTATTCAAAGAATTAGAATTACCGAATTTACAAAGAAAAGAACGAGATCTAAATCAAATTACAGATATTGAATATAATGACATCCGCAAGACAGGATTAATGGGAAATATTGATAAAAAAAGAACGATGTTATCTGCTTTCAAACGAAACGCAATAAAAGGTAGTCCCGGCTTTCATCCAATTTATCCAGAGGATTTAAAATTTAAAACATGGAATGAAATTCAAAAGCCTGAATCCAATGCAGTCATTTTAGCGATGATGGACACGAGTGGTAGTATGGGAATTTGGGAGAAATATATGGCACGTAGTTTCTTTTTTTGGATGAGTCGTTTCCTGCGCACCAAATATGAATCTGTCCAAATTGAATTTATTGCTCACCATACCGAGGCAAAGGTTGTGACAGAAGAGGAGTTCTTTTCAAAAGGTGAAAGTGGAGGAACAATCTGCTCCTCTGTTTATAAAAAAGCATTAGAAATTATAAATGAAAAATATGACCCCGAACGCTATAATATTTATCCTTTTCACTTTTCCGATGGAGATAATCTAACCTCTGATAATGCAAGATGTATCCGTTTAGTGAATGAAATTATGGAGAAAGCTAATATGTTTGGTTATGGTGAGGTGAATCAGTACCAAAGGAACTCTACGTTGATGTCTGTATATAAGCATATAAAAAATGAAAAATTTTATTATTATGTGCTCAAGGAAAAAGCAGATGTCTTTCATGCAATGAAAAGTTTCTTTAGAAAACAAGATGAGGAGAGCCTCACCTCATAAAGGATGCTTCTGTTAAATTAAAAATATATGTCATTATGCCAAAAACCCCAATTAAATTTATTTGGGGTTTTTCTTCGCTTTACCGCGTTGAACTATTGACTAAATAGTATAGTCAGTGTACGATTACATAAATATTATAGGTAAATTTGAAAAATTTAGTCTAAGGAGAAACAGGGGGAAATCATATGAAGTTAAGTTGGAAAAAGTTAAGTATGACTGCTTTGTTTTTGATACTGATCCTAGCAGGATGTGGGCAGTCATCCACAGCGCCAGAATCAAATGGTGATCAGTCTGATCAAGGAGAAGAACAAAATAAGGATGAAAGTAAGACATATAAAATTGGGGTCACGCAAATTGTGGAACACCCATCATTAAATGCAGCGTTTGAAGGATTTGAGAAGGCGATGGAGGATGCTGGGCTTACAGTGGAATACGATGAGAAAAATGCAAACGATGATAAAAGCATGAATACAACCATTGCATCTGATTTAGTGAACTCCGATGTAGATTTAATCTTTGCCAATTCTACTCCTAGTGCCCAAGCCGTGGCAAGTGCAACAAAAGATATACCGATTGTTTTTACATCTGTAACAGATGCTGTCGGGGCTGAATTAGTCGAATCAAACGAGAATCCGGGCGGAAATGTAACGGGAACCGTTGACACGCATCCAGATGCCATTCCAAATACAGTTAAATTTTTGTATGAAGAATTAGGGGCAAGGAAAGTAGGCATGGTTTATAATGCCGGCGAACAAAATTCACGTGCACAAGTGGACATTGCGAGAAAGGCAGCCGAAGATCTAGGCTCTGATATAGAGATTAAAGAGGCGACGGTTGCAACGTCCGCCGATGTGAAGCAGGCAACTGAATCTTTAATCGGGAAGGTAGACTCCCTTTATATTATCACTGATAATACAGTCGTATCGGCCCTAGAGTCCGTAATCACGGTGGCAAATGAGAATAAATTACCTTTAATGGTCGGGGAATTTGATTCCGTCCGTAAAGGTGGATTAGCCGCTTATGGGTTCGAATATACAGATATTGGCTATGAAGCGGGAGAAATGGCGATCAAAATCTTAAAAGGAGAAGTAGAGCCAGGAGAATTACCTGTACAATACCCGCAGAATTTGAAATTTGTTGTCAATAAAGAAACAGCCGAAACGATCGGATTAGAAATAAAAGAGGAATGGGAAGCAGAACTTGAATAGGAGATGATTCTACATGTTTGCAGCAATGTTTGGCTCCGTTGAACAAGGAATCATCTACGCGATTATGGCACTTGGGGTATATTTATCATTCCGAGTGCTTGATTTTCCGGATTTAACCGTTGACGGGAGCTTCGTCACAGGGGCCGCTATTGCCGCTACCATGGTCGTATTAGGATATAATCCGATTCTTGCGACGGTAACGGCTTTAATCGTTGGCTTCTTAGCTGGATGTTTGACAGGGCTTTTACATACAAAAGGGAAAATAAATGCCCTGCTTTCAGGGATATTAATGATGATTGCCCTTTACTCTATTAATCTTCGGATTATGGGGTTTTCAAGGGAAAATACGATTAGTCTACCGAATATCCCACTCATGAATGATGAAACGATCTTTACGAAATTTACTAGTTATTGGAGTACATTAGGAATTGACGATACGTTAAATGGATTGCTGTCTAGCATAGGTGTAAAGTTTCTCCCACAAACATGGGGAATTCTTTTCTTAATGATTCTGATCACTCTAGTATTTAAATTTTTGACTGATTGGTTATTGCAGACAGAAATTGGTCTTGCGATTCGAGCAACAGGTGATAATAAACGAATGATCAAAAGTTTCTCGGCTAATACAGATTATTTGATTATTTTTGGTTTAGGGCTCTCTAATGCGCTCGTTGCTTTTTCTGGTGCTCTTTTTGCTCAGTATTCGAAAAGTTCAGATGTTGGTATGGGGATCGGGATGATTATCATCGGTCTTGCTTCTGTGATTATTGGAGAAGCCATTTTTGGTACGAAAACGTTAATGAGAACGACGATGGCGGTTGTGGCTGGAGCAATCATTTATCGCATCATTCTTGGTCTCGCCTTGCGAGTTGACATTTTGGATACAGGGGATATGAAACTGATTACAGCGGTCATTGTCATTTTAGCTTTAGTCATTCCGCAATTTTTTGAAAAAAGAAGAGAAAAGAAACGAAAAGCAAAACGGTATGCGGAAAGAATGGCGGCGATGAACGTTTCCCAGGGAAAGGGGGAGGATTCAGTTGCTCAAACTGGCACAGATTAATAAGGTTTTTAATGAAGGCACACCAGACGAGAAAATCGCCCTTGACCAAATTAATTTAGAGTTAAAAGCAGGAGATTTTGTTACGATTATCGGTAGTAATGGGGCAGGGAAGTCGACATTAATGAATATGATTTCCGGAGCGCTATCCCCGGATATCGGTGAAGTTTGGATTGATGGCAAAAATGTCACGAAACTAGCTGAATTTCGACGTTCAAGATTAATTGGTAGAGTATTTCAGGACCCGATGGCTGGTACAGCCCCGTCGATGACAATTGAAGAGAATTTAGCAATGGCTTATTCTCGTAATAAAAAAAGAGGCTTGCGAAGAGGTGTCGATAAACAAAGAAGGGAATTCTTTCGAGAATCTTTAGCCTCCCTCCATTTAAATTTAGAGAATCGATTGAATGCGAAGGTTGGATTATTATCGGGAGGGGAGCGTCAGGCATTATCCTTACTAATGGCTACCTTCACCCAACCAGCGATTTTATTGTTAGATGAGCATACTGCTGCATTGGATCCTTCAAGAGCAGAATTAATTACCAGCTTGACCAAACAGCTTGTTGAAAAAAATCGCTTAACAACACTCATGGTGACTCATAATATGCAGCAAGCCTTAGACCTAGGAAATCGCCTGATCATGATGGATAAGGGGCAGATTATTTTAGAAGTAAATGAGGAAACAAAGCCAACCCTGACCATCGATAAATTAATGGCAGAATTCCAACGGATTCGGGGAGAAAAGCTCGTGGATGATAAAACATTATTAAGTGTTTAGCATGAAAAGCGCAGGCGCCCGTTTAGCGACGTACAAACTTTTTAGGGGCCTGACGAGCAAAGGGTGAATCGATGTTAGGCACCGAAAGTTTGCTAGTCGCTAGGCGCTGGAGCTAGATCCAACTTAGTATAATAAAGCAGCTAGAGAAATTTTCTCTAGCTGCTATTTTTAATGAGGCAAGAAGGCAAGTTGGAAAAAGAACATGACTCCAAAAACATATACGATTGGATGGACTTCACGCCATTTTCCAGTTGCAATTTTTAAAAGGGGGTAGGAAACAAATCCTAGCGCAATTCCTGTCGCAATACTCGATGTTAATGGCATGCTGAGAATGATCAGAAAAGCTGGAAAAGCTTCTTCCATCTTTCCCCATTCAATATGAGCAACCGCTCCAATCATTAAACTTCCAACAATGATAAGAGCAGGAGCTGTGATGGCAGAAAGACCGGACACGGCGCTTACGAGTGGTCCAAAAAAGGCGGCAATGATAAATAGCACAGATACAGTAAGCGTGGTGAGCCCAGTCCTTCCACCTGCGGCGACTCCTGAGGTTGACTCAATATAAGCGCTCGTAGGCGTTGTTCCTAACATCGCACCTGCAGAGGCAGCAACAGAGTCAGCTAACAAAGCTTGACGTGCACGCGGCATTTGATTGCCTTTCATTAAACCAGCTTGTTCCGCTACCCCAATCATTGTTCCGGTTGTATCGAAAATCGTAACTAGGAGGAACGAAAAAATAACGGCATATAAACTATGTTGAATTACATCGGTGAAAGCAGTAATCGGGTTTGAAATAATCAATCCTTCTGGTAAGTGTGGTAATTGAACAAAACCTTGGTCAAAAGATAAATGTCCGGTGAAAAAAGCAATGATCCCCGTTATAATCATGCCAAGGAAAAAAGCACCATGTACTCTCATCGCCATTAATATTAATGTGATCGCTAGTCCTAGAAGGGCAAGCAAAGTTTGGGGAGAATGTAGATCTCCAAGCTGTACCAGATTATCAGGGTGAGCCACAATAATATTCGTTTGCCGTAATCCAATAAAGGCAATAAATAATCCGATTCCGGCCGTAATTCCATGTTTTAAGTTTGCAGGAATGGCTTCAATCAGGACCTTTCGAAAGGATGTTAAAGATAGGATAAAAAAGATAATCCCTGCTACAAAAACAGCAGAAAATGCTGTTTGGTATGTAATCCCACCGTGTGACCCTACGACAGAATAGGCAAAATAAGCATTCATCCCCATACCAGGGGCGATTGCGATCGGATAATTGGCGGCCAAAGCCATCCATAATGTTCCAATCACCGTAGCCACGATGGTTGCGGTAAATACCTGATCAAATGGTACACCCGCATCTTTTAAAATAATAGGATTCACAACAATAATATAGACCATTGTCATAAATGTGGTGAACCCAGCAATCAGTTCTGTTTTAACATTTGTTTGATTCTCTTTCAGTTTAAACATGAAACCCCTCCACAAAGGCGAACGATAATTATTACATTCATTATAATATTCGTTTTTGGTTGGGGAAACAAGTAATTGAATTCAAAAAAATAAAGAAGCCTTTTTCAAAAGCTTCTTCATAATGGTCACAAAAATCGTCTTTGAATCTCTGGGGAAGGAAGCATACATGCTTGTTTCTTACCGAACCATTTATAACGATGATTGGCGATGAAATTGTAAAATAAATTCCGAATAGGAACGGGTACAACGATCAGAAAATAGACCAGCTTCCAGAAACCAGTTAAATGTCTACAGATCCGTAATACAGCTGTACTCTTACGATATAATTTACCCTTTTCTATCAAAATCACACTATTTAAATCATCTGCTTCTCCGTATTGGGCTAATAATTTCTTTCCCTCTGCTCCTTGTATAGATGAAAAGCGAAAATAAGCCAAAGGATCATGTTTTATAATGAATTGAACACTGCTGTTACACAAATTGCATTCACCATCAAATAAAATAATCGCGCCCATAAGAAATCTTCCCCCATATTGGAGTTTCCTCAATTATAAAAGATTTTAAGCAAATAAATCTAATATAAAATAAATAAAAGCAGCTAAAAGCGCACTGATCGGTAAAGTGATCACCCATGTAATCAGCATACGTTTCGCTGTATCCCATTTCACACCTCTTACTCGGTGAGAAGCTCCAACACCTAATATCGATGAGGAAATGACATGGGTCGTACTAACAGGCAAATGAATGTAGGTTGCGCCAAAGATAATGAGTGCTGAACTTAAATCAGCGGCAACTCCATTCACTGGACGAATTTTCATAATTTTTCCGCCAACGGTTTTAATGATCTTCCAACCACCGATCGAAGTTCCTAAGGCCATGGCTGTCGCACAGGCTAGTTGCACCCAAAAGGGAATATCATCTGTTGTATGAAAATTATTAGCGATTAGAGCCATTGTAATGATCCCCATTGATTTCTGTGCATCATTTGTACCATGTGTATACGATTGTAGCGCCGCTGTGAAAATTTGAAAATAACGGAATCGCTTATTTGTTTTCGGCAAATTCCAATTTTTAAAGGCAATTTTAAAAATAGAATAAATAATGTAGCCGACGACAAAAGCAATAACAGGCGATAAAATAAGTGCCTCAATGATCTTCAGAAATCCACCGTACTTGAGGGCTTGAAAGCCAGCTGAAATGATTGCTGCACCAGCAATTGATCCGATTAATGCATGGGAAGAACTACTGGGAATGCCAAAATACCATGTGATTAAATTCCAAATAATGGCGGAAAGCAGTGCGGCCATTAAAACTAAGGAACCATTATCCAACGTAAAGGGATCGACAATATCCTTTGTGATGGTTTGGGCAACTCCAGTAAATGTTAGAGCCCCAAGAAAGTTCATAATTGCAGCCATCGCAATCGCAATTCTAGGTGATAATGCTTTTGTTGATACAGCTGTGGCAATGGCGTTTGCTGTATCATGAAAGCCATTAATAAAGTCAAACACTAACGCTAGAATAACGATAATAACTGTGAAAAGAAAAAATGAATCAATCATTACTAAAGACTCCCTTAAGCATTTTTCATAACAATACTTTCAAGTGTATTGGCAACACCTTGACAACTGTCTGTAATTAATTCTAGATTTTCATAAATTTCCTTCAGTTTAATCAGGCGAATTGGGTCCGATTCAACGGTAAATAAATGTTTAATACTTTCACGTAGCACATCATCACATTTTGATTCATAATCTTTAATTTTGATGGCATGAGGGCGTACATCAGGGAGTTTCTTACTAAATATTAGGCCGATACATAATTCAATTTCATCGACACACTTAACAATGGCCTCAACGAATTTATACATATAATCATCGGCATGTATAATATTGTACATATGAAATAAAGCAGCAGTATCTTCCATCCCATCAAGGACATCATCCATAATCATCGATAGGGCAAGAATATCTTCTCTTTCGATTGGCGTGATAAAGGAATTATTTAATTCCGTAATGATCTCATGAACATAGTTGTCTCCAATTGATTCATATTCCTTCATTTTTGCAGCAAATATTTCCGTATCTTCGATGGTGTCTAATTTAAATTCCGCAAAATAATTTGCGCTCTCTTGTAAATTTGTGGCAATTTTTTCAAGCAACGTGGCAAACTTGTCTTTTTTATTTTTAAAAACCATGTCTGTACCCTCCAATTTTGATGATGACCAAACGATATTATTTTATCGCAAAAAAGGACAAAGATAAAAGGTTTTGTCAGAATTTGTAGCAGATTTTTCTGAAAATGCTTACATTTCCCCTTGAAAGTGAAATTTGGTAACCCTTTATATTAGTGTTACCAAATTGATCACATACTAGAAAAATTTTGTCGTCTTGACGCTTTGGGATTAGCGAATGAAATCAAATATAGGTGGGTCATCAAGAAAAGGTGCCGTAACCTTGACCTTCTCTAGGGTAAATGGGTGTGTGAATTCAAGGGTACGTGCATGTAAAGCCTGGCGCGAAAACCGAGGGCTTCCTCCATAAAGGAGATCACCGGCTAAAGGATGTCCCAACGATTGCATGTGGACGCGAATTTGATGGGTTCTCCCTGTAGCTAATGAGCATTTCACTAATGTTAATTGGTCATGGGGATAATCGTTTATCACTTCGTAATTTGTAATAGCTGTTTTTCCGGTTTTCGAAACCCTTCTTCTTGTTGGATGGTGACGATCTCTGCCAATCGGCTTATTTATTTGTCCACTACCAGTTAATATTCCATCTGCAAGAGCCCAATATGTACGTTGAATCGTTTTGTTTTCTAACATCTTATCAAGAATGGTATGACTGAACAGATGCTTTGCATATAGGATCGCTCCACTCGTATTTTGATCAAGGCGATGAATATGGCGTACTTTTCGTTGATCATTGTTACTTTGTAAATAAGCTGCCACCCTGTTGGCCAATGTATTCTCTTCATTGTGATTCGGATGCACACGTAGACCAGCCGGTTTATTTACAATAAATAAATGGTCGTCCTCATAAAGAATCTCACATGGAATCGAAGTAGGCTGTATAGTGGTTTCCTTTTCATGATTCACTTTAATTGTGAGGATATCCCCACTTTGCAAAGGCTCTAACCAATTTATAATCTTTTCATTTTTAAAAACAGTTTTTTCCATTCTCCATTGATGAAGTTGTTTTTTTGAGGTTTGCCAAACGTCTTTAAATAGTGTTTGTGGCGTAAGCCCATCCCATTTGTTATGGACGGAAATACGAATTGGCTGATCGAACATTTTGTTTCCCCTTTCAAGTTACTTGATTTTTCCAAGCTATAAAGCGCTCTTTATATGTTATTCTATATAAAAGGTATAAAGAGAACGAGCATCCTTCCTTACACATGAACATGATTCATTTTACATAAAAATTATAAGAAATAGATAATAAAAGGCGGGTTTTAAAAAAAATGAAAGTAGTAGTAGCATCCACAGACGAACAAGTGAATAAATTGAATGAGTTAATTCATTATATTTATCATGCTGCATTTCCACGTTTTTTTACAGATCATGAAATTGCTCAGTACATAGAATGGAAAGTACTACATTTTCCTGAAGAGAAAGAACATCCCCTCTATACGTTGGATGTCGCTTTTCGGGCGATTGCAAGTTTAGAGGTGATTATTTCCATATTAGAAATATTGCCATATCAAAAGAATTCATCCAAACATCATGATTTATTTAAGAAAAATGCAGACATCCTATCTGAATCTGGTTTATTTTTCCCTTTCACATATCAAAACTTTTTGCAGCCAAAGAAAACAAGTTTTAAGGATACATGTAGTATCTACGCAAAGCCAGCCAATGAATTTTTAATCTAAGGTAAGAGGCCGTTTCTCCAATACAGATGGGACGGCCTTTTTATTTTGGTTAAGGAAATTATAAAATTTGTCGCTTGTCGATAACTGTTTACGTTGCGGTTTGACATCCAGCTCCAGCGCCCAGCGACTAGCAAACTTTCGGTGCCTTCCTACGATAAGTCAACATCGATTCACCCTTTGGGTTCATCGTGTTTCCTTTATCTCGTCAGGCCCCTAAAAAGTTTGTACGTCGCTAAACGGGCGCTTGCGCTTTTGTTCTTTTTATTGAAATGGTAAAAAGAGAGTATTCAAAAAGTAAGGTTTTAACAATTGCACACCTTTGTGACCTGTGTCCTGCAGGTCTCAGTCTAAAGTAGTAGGTTTGCTTCATACGAATAGTGAATGAATGTTCATAAGTCACACTTATATAATATAATAGAGTGAGAATAAAAATGGGGGAATTTTTTTGGCTAATCAACTCAATCATCACTCTAATTTACGCATTTTAAAAGAAATTGCCGAATTGTTAAACGAAGGAACTGAAATTTCACCGCTTTTGTCAGGCGTATTGCAAAAACTGCTAAAAGTGACAGGTGTAACGACAGGATGGATTTTTTTAATAGATAAGGATGGTCGGCACACGGTGGAAGCGGCAGAACATTTGCCACCAGCCCTTTTAAAAAATAATTGTGAGCCCTTGAAAAGAGGAAGTTGTTGGTGTGTGGATGGCTTTAAAAAAGGGACTTTAACAAAAGCCTCTAATATTATCGAATGTCGAAGAATTGAAACAGCTGTAAAACGTCAACAAGGCGAAACGAATGGGATTGCATATCATGCGACCATTCCCCTGCAATTAGGGGATGAAATGTTCGGATTATTAAATGTGGCTGCACCGGGAAAAAAAGAATTTAGTCATGATGAGTTAGCTTTATTAGAATCTGTCGCCCTGCAAATTGGCTCTGCGATTAAACGAATTAGACTTACGAAAAAGGAACAAGAAATGGCCTTGATCGAGGAACGAAATCGACTTGCTCGCGATTTGCATGATTCAGTGAATCAATTATTATTTTCCCTATCTCTTACGGCTAGAGGTGGGATTGAAATGACAGAGGATATGGCAACAAAAGATACTTTCCGACATATCCAAAGTCTCTCACAAGAAGCGCAAACGGAAATGCGTGCTCTTATCTGGCAATTAAAACCGAGTGGATTAGAAAAGGGACTTGTGCAGGCGATTAAAAGTTATGGCGAGATGCTCGGTTTAAAAATTGATACAAAGTTGTCAGGGGTCATTTCTCTGCCAACTCGTGTAGAGGAGACGTTATGGAGAGTGAGTCAGGAGGCTCTTAATAATTGTAAACGTCACTCGGGTCAGAACGAGGTGTTGATATCCATTACAGTCACACATGGACGAGTGTGCTTGACGATTCGAGATCGAGGGTGTGGCTTTATCTTTGAAGGCGAGCAAATACTTCCATCTTTAGGAATTGAAAGCATGCAAGATCGTGTCGAGTCACTTGGGGGCACTTTCAAGTTAGAGACTGCACCAAGTAAAGGGACGACAATTATCGTAGAATTACCTTATTAAAGGATGTTCAAAAAGTCCGGTAGGGGGGGAGAGCAGTGACGATTCAGGTTTTAATTGCTGATGATCATCATGTCGTAAGAAGGGGTCTAGTCTTCTTTCTGCAGACGCAAAAAGATATCCAGATCGTAGGAGAAGCAAAAAACGGAAAAGAGGCTGTTAAGCTTACAATGGAGCTTAAACCAGATGTCGTCTTAATGGATCTTGTTATGCCAGTTATGGATGGAATTGATGCAACGGCCAAGATAAAGGAAATACGGCCCGAGACAGAAATTTTAATTCTTACTAGTTTTGCGGACCAAGATCATGTGATTCCGGCTATTGAAGCAGGTGCCTCTGGTTACCAATTAAAGGATATTGAGCCTGATGAATTGGTTCATTCTATTCGCAAGTTAATAGATGGAGAAAATACCCTTCATCCAAAAGCAACAAACTTGTTGATGAATCGGATGAATCAAGTGAATAATCCAATTTCGGGTTTAACCATTCGTGAAAAACAAGTATTAACCGAAATATCGAAAGGGAAAAGTAATAAAGAAATTGGGGCTTATTTAAATATCACGGAAAAAACAGTGAAAACTCATGTATCAAATATTTTTATCAAGCTAGATGTAGCGGATAGAACACAGGCTGCTCTCTATGCCGTTAAAAATGGTTTTGTTAAGCCTTGAGGCCCACAGGATGTGGGTCAAAACGGCGTTGCGACGTACAGGGATGTACTAGTGCAGGCGAAGCTTTTCCTAGAGGAATGAAGGAGAGAATCATACGATGGAGATTTTGATTATTAATGGAGGTATGCCAAAGGGTGGGAGAACCGAATTGCTCACTCGCTTTATTGCAAAAGAATATCAATTTTCTTATATCGATATTAGTGAAATTCAATTACCTTTATTAACTGGTGAGCAAGAACAATGGCAATTACCCAACGTCGTCTTTTTTAAAGAGAAGGTAAAAGAAGCGGATGGGATTATTCTAATATCGCCCGAATACCATGGTGGAATGAGTGGAGCATTAAAAAATACACTGGATTATTTAACAAGGGAGGAACTAGCCCATAAACCAGTTGCTCTACTAGCGACAGCAGGTGGGGGAAAAGGTGGTATTAATTGTTTAAATAATATGAGAACCGTAATGCGGGGATTTTATGCGAATGTCATTCCCAAACAAATTATTCTTGATCCCGATTGTTTTGATTACGAGGATGGCACATTATTGGAAGAATCGCGGCATTTACTGGCAAAAATGGTAGAAGAGCTAAAAATGTACGTAAAAATGAGTCATACTTTTATTGTACCTAGAGAATAGCTGCTCGGACTATTTACCGAACAGCTATTTTTGTTTAAATCAGGAGCACATGCTCATTTTCTCGTTGAGGTGTGATGCCAATAACCTCATTAGCATGATCAATATAGCGAAGCAATGCGTATAATTTCCGTTCGATAATGGAATAATCTTTCGAAAATTGATACGCATGCAAAAAATATTCGATTTTTTTGGACAAGATCTGATCTTTCGTTCGAACCATCAGCACCAGTAAGTTGTCCCATTCGGAACGATGGGTGTAATACAAAGCTCGATCGTAATCCAACATGTCCATGACCCTCCTTTTGGAGTACTTATATTATTTGCAATAGAGCTTAGAGCATTCCATTGTAAAAGTTGTCAATTTTATCGGACTTTTTGAACATCCTCTTTAATTGCGGGAGCCAAGAGTTTTATGCAGGAAAAATCGTTTTGGGAAGCACTAAATATTATGGTTCCTTTTCATGAACTTCCCTTTTTTTTCATACAATTATTTAAGGGAGGGAGCCGCGATGAAATCGGAATCAAAAGCATTGGAATATGCCATAAGTGAAATCACGGAAATTGCCGAGGGATTTGGCCTTGATTTTTATCCCATGCGTTATGAAATTTGTCCGGCAGAGATTATTTACACATTTGGTGCGTACGGAATGCCAACAAGGTTTTCTCATTGGAGCTTTGGGAAGCAATTTTTTAAGATGAAACTTCAGTACGATCTTGGATTAAGTAAAATTTATGAGCTTGTGATTAATTCCAATCCTTGTTATGCTTTTTTGCTTGATACTAATTCGCTGATTCAAAATAAATTAATTGTTGCCCATGTCTTGGCTCACTGTGACTTTTTTAAAAACAATGCTCGTTTTCAAAATACAAAGCGTGACATGGTTGAAAGTATGGCCGCAACAGCTGAGCGTGTGCGTCAATATGAAATTGAATATGGCAAAAAGGAAGTAGAGGATTTTCTCGATGCTGTTCTTTCCATTGAAGAGCATATTGATCCCTCACTACTCCGCCCGAAATTAGATTGGCAAGCTGAGGATTCAGAATGGGAGGAAATTTCCACACCAACAACAGAGTATGATGATCTTTGGTCTTTAGATGAAAGGGGGCAAGATCAGGCAAGAAGAAAAAAGGTCAAAAAGTCTTTTCCACCACAGCCCGAGAAAGATATTATGCTTTTTATCGAACAATACAGTCGAGAACTGGAAGATTGGCAACGCGACATCATGACGATGGTGAGGGAAGAAATGCTTTATTTCTGGCCGCAATTAGAAACGAAAATTATGAATGAAGGATGGGCTTCTTATTGGCATCAACGGATTTTAAGAGAATTAGACTTAACAAGCGATGAAGCCATAGAATTTGCCAAATTAAATGCAAGTGTCATCCAACCTTCAAAAACAAATATTAATCCGTACTATTTAGGCTTGAAAATTTTTGAAGACATTGAGGAACGTTGGGATCATCCTGATGAAGAGATGAAAGAGCAAGGGATTAAAGAAAATTCTGGTCGAGAGAAAATTTTTGAAGTGCGTGAGATTGAATCTGACATCTCGTTTATCCGCAACTATTTAACGAAAGAATTAGTGCATCGGGAAGACATGTATTTATTTCAAAAGCGTGGCAGGGATTATAAGGTAGTCGATAAGGATTGGACGGAGGTTCGGGATCAGCTTGTCAATATGAGGGTAAATGGTGGTTTTCCCTATATTACGGTCAATGACGGGGATTATTTAAAGAATGGAGAATTGTATTTAAAACATTGGTATGAAGACGTTGAGTTAGATTTAAATTACTTGGAAAAGGTCCTACCATATATCCATCAACTGTGGGGGCGAACGGTTCACATGGAGAGTGTTGTTGAAGAACGGTCAGTATTATTTAGTTATAACGGCAGAAACATTCAACGAAAGTTTCTTTAAATTTGAACACACCTTGATAGGTGTGTTCAAATTTAAAGATAAGGCCAATAGGAGGTGAGCTAGTTGAATATTATCGATTTACATTGTGACGCATTATTAAAAATCTGGGAAAGCAAGGGCGCTTTATCGTTTCGAAATGGAGAGGAATTGGATACAAATTTGGAGCGATTAAAAAAAGGAAAGGTTAAAATTCAATGTTTTGCGATTTTTATTCCTCCAGAAATAAAGGCGGAGGAACAATTTCAAGCCGCTCTTGACCAGGTGGATTATTTCCATACAAAAGTACTTGAGAAAAATCCGGATATGAAGCAGATCAAAGATTGGGATTCCATTTACTCATTGGAACCCAATGAAATCGGTGCGATTTTAACCCTTGAAGGGGTGGACTGTATAGGGAATGATGTGCATAAGCTTAGGATTTTATACCAATTAGGTGTCCGTTCGGTCGGTTTAACGTGGAATTTTGCTAATCTAGCTGCAGATGGAGTGGGGGAACCAAGAGGTGCAGGATTAACCTCTTTTGGAAAAGAAATCATCGCTTTAAATAATACGTATAAGAGTTTCACAGATGTCTCTCATTTAGCAGAGAAAGGTTTCTGGGAAGTGATGGAGCTTGCCGATTATCCGATTGCAAGCCATTCGAATGCAAAGGCGATTTGCCCTCATCGTAGAAATTTAACCGATGAACAGGCTCTCGCTTTATTTCAAAAAAACGGACTTATTCATGTTGTGTATCATCCGCTTTTCACATCAAGTACAGGACAAGCGAAGATCACAGATTTACTTCGGCATATCGAGCATTTTTGTTCCCTAGGCGGTGTCAAACAAATCGGATTAGGTTCCGACTTTGATGGCATTGATAAATATATTGTTGGTTTAGAGGATGCTTCCAAGCATCAAAACTTAATTAATGAACTATTGAAATATTATTCCGAAGATGATGTAAAAGGGTTTGCTGGAAGGAACTTCCTTCAACATCTTCCCAGATAAGAGGATGTTCAAAAAGTAAGGATCAAGTGGATGAACAGCTCTACAACAAGGATAAACGGCTAAGTTCGCGCCGTCCTGGCGCAACGCCGTTTTGACCCACGTCCTGTGGGCCTCCGGTGAAGTGAAATTGTTGGGCAATTCAATTTAAAGTGACATGTCCCTTGATATTCTTTTGGAAATGCCGATATTAAGTGTGAATGTATCTTAAAATGAAAGGATGCACAGCATGAAACACAATCGGCTGACACTCAAACTAGGGACAATGATTATGGGGATTCTATTATTTTGTATCCTTGTGATTTCATTATCCATGTATCGCACAAATTATAATGAAATTAAGAAAACAGCAGGAATTGAATTATATGGCTGTGCCAATATTACAACGGCACTTGTTAATCCAACTGATATTGAAAAAATATTAGCGGGGGACAGCACGCTTTCTGCAAAATTAGGGAATGAAATTGGTTGGACAACAGAGCATAAACATATTTTTGAAGGTCAATATATAATCGATCCGAAAGGTGTTGTCTTAGCCGTTGATGAGAATGTAGCAAAACAAGGTATTGCCGTGGGGGATCAATTTGAGATCGATAAAGAAGCGATTGCCGAGCTATTAGAAACAAAAGCCCCTACATACTCTGATGTTTATGCATTTGCAGGTATGAAAAGGTTAACAGGCTATGCTCCGATTTTTAAAGATCATAATCCTAATAATGAAATTATCGCGATTAGTGCGATCGATTTTGAAGCCGGCATTCTTCATGAAAGAACATGGCAGATGGTAAAAGGAAGTTTATTATTTTCTATTATTCCAATCCTTTTATTAGGTCTAGTGACAATCTTTCTAATAAAGCGTGCAACCGATCCATTAAATAAAATAATTGTTTATGCGAGAAAAGTTGCGGAGGGAGATTTAACAGGAACAGAGCTTGACCTCAATCAAAAAGATGAAATTGGACAGCTTTCTACTGACCTCAACCAACTGGTCATTCATTTTCGGGATATATTAGGGCAGGTATCAAGGAATTCAGAAGAAGTAGCTCAGGCGTCTTTGCAACTAGCTTCAGGAACAGAAGAACTGGCCGAATCAGCCGAACAAAATTCAAGTGATCTGCAAAAGGTGCAAACAAGCTCGCAATTGCAAGTAGAGATCGTGCAAAAAACGAATGAGACATTAAATGATATTTCTTTAAGGACACAACGAATTAGTAAACGGGCGCATACTTTGAATGAAGCATCTGTTCAAACATTGAAGCAAACAGAAAATGGCGATCAAACACTTCAAAAAGCGATCTTACAAATGGGATTAATGAATGACAGGATGGGAGATTTAACCGATTCGATGGGGGTTCTTTCTAAAAAATCTGAGCAAATCGATCAAATATTAACCGCGATCACAACGATCTCCGATCAAACCAATCTATTAGCATTGAACGCAGCGATTGAAGCATCAAGAGCAGGGGAGCATGGAAAAGGATTTGCGGTTGTAGCAGCTGAAATTAGAAAGCTAGCAGAACAATCAGCGCAATCTGCCCAACAAATTGGGATCTTAATTCATGAAATACAGGAAGATACGAGAAATGTAGCGGTAGTCACGACCCAAAGTGTGCAAGGTGTGAAGCTTGGGAGGGAAATGATTGAGAGTGGTGGACTCGCTTTCAAAGGGATTCACGAATCCATTACAACGGTAACGAATGAAATACGTGATATGTATAACGAAATCACTAAGATCAATGAGAGTGTTCAGCTGATTGTTGCAGGGATGAAGAGTGTAGAAGAAAAAGCTAATGAGAATCGGAACAGTACAAATGAAATAGCTGCGAATACGGAAGAACAAACAGCTGGTATTGAAGAAATCGCGGCCCTTATGGAAACGATGCAGACTATGACTGAAAACCTGCAAGACAAAGTAAAGAATTTTAAACTATCGTCTTAAAAAATACATGGAGCCGCGCCCCGTCGCCAGACGAGTTCGGCTCCATCCGCTTGTAAAAAGCTATGTTATGCGGTTATTTTTGATCTTTCATAGCAGCTTTTAATGCATCGGCCAAGCTATTACCGAAGTTTTCATCTTTTGTATACTTTTTCAATAATTGTTTTTCTTCCCTCTTAGTTACAGTTTTTTTCTGCTTATTGGCTTTTTCCACGAGATTACAATTCCGACATTGAAAATAGGTGCCTGCTTTTCCGTTATGAATTTCCATTTTTTTATGGCATTGTGGACAACGGCGATTGGAAAGTTTGGGATCCTTTCGTTTACGGAATTGGCAATCTCTGTTTGAACAAACCAACATTCGACCATCACGGCCTTTTACTTCCTTCATAAAGGAACCACAGTCAGGACATTTTGCTCCCGTTAAATTATGGGCTTTATATTTTTTATCACTTGATTTTACTTCCGCCACAAGCTGTTTCGTTTGTTGACGGATTTTTTTCAGGAATTGCTCTGCCTTTCCTTTTCCTCGGGCAATCGCCTCTAATTCTGACTCCCATTTTGCTGTTAACTTCGGCGATTTTAACTCATCGTTTACTAAATCGATCAGTTGTTTTCCTTTTGGAGTTGGGTGAAGACGATTATTTTGCCGATCAATGGTATCAGAACTAAGCAATTTTTCAATAATGTCAGCCCGAGTAGCTGGTGTGCCCAATCCGTACTTCTCCATTCTGGCAAGTAAATCCGCTTCTGTAAATTGAGCCGGTGGTTCGGTTAATTTTTTTTCTGCTTGAATATTTGCTACAGAAAAAGTCATGCCTTTTTTTATCTTCCCCATTTGGCCGACCTTGTCCTTTTCATCGCCTTTTCCCGTAACAGCTTTAAAACCAGAATCTAATACAATCGATTCATGGGCATTGAATGTGTGGCCAGCTACTTTAAATTCTACTTTGATCATTTCATAGCGGTATTTCGGATAAAATAGAGCTAAAAATCGACTCACAATCATTTCATACAATTTTCGTTCATCAGCGGAAAGATTTCCTAATTTCGGTCGTTCGTCGGTTGGGATTAGAGCATGGTGATCCGTTACTCTTTCATTATTAAAAACTTTCCTTGCTAGTACTTTCCCTTTTAAAACAGGCTGGACATCTTCCTTAAAAGCTGAAAGGATCGCTTGCAAGCGATCGCTCATTGTGCCTTCCAAATCTGATGTTAAATAACGTGAATCTGTTCGTGGGTATGTGACTAACTTATGTTGTTCATATAAATTTTGCAGAACATTTAGCGTCTTCTTAGCTGAGAATCCAAATCGGCGATTGGCATCTCTTTGTAACGCCGTCAAATCATAAGGTAAAGGCTGCTGTTCGGACTTCTCCTTTCGATTGACTTCGATTACCTCGGCTTGCTGCTTTTCTATTTTATGAACAATTTCATTCGCTTTTGCTTCACTGAATATTCGTTGTTCCCCATTATGATGCCAAGTGGCATTTAATAATCCTATTTTCGCTTGGATGACCCAATATTCTTTTGGGACAAAGGCTTGAATTTGTTTCTCTTGATCGAGAATCATGGACAGGGTTGGTGTTTGCACCCGGCCAGCTGACAGAGGATCATCATATTTGGTTGTCAAAGCACGAGTGACATTAAGTCCAATGAGCCAATCAGCTTCAGAACGGCAAACAGCCGATTCATATAAGGAATCATATTGTTTTGCAGGTTTTAATTGTTTAAACCCTTCTTTAATCGCACGATCCGTTTGCGAAGAAATCCACAGTCGTTTGACTGGTTTTTTCCAGTGGACTTTTTCGATAATCCACCTGGCCACAAGTTCTCCTTCACGTCCTGCATCTGTTGCAATAATAAGTTCAGATAGATCTTTTCGCTTTACAAGCTGTTGGATACCTTTAAATTGTGGAGCTGTTTGCCGAATGATTTTAAGTCCCATTTTATCGGGAATAATCGGTAAATCCTCCATTTTCCAAGTTTTATATTTTGGATCATAATCTTCAGGCATTTTTAATTCAATAAGATGGCCTAGAGCCCATGTGACAATGTATTTCGGTCCTTCAATATAATGTTTTTGTTTATGAGAACAGCCTAATACACGAGCAAGATCTCGTGCCACACTCGGTTTCTCCGCTAAGACAAGTGATTTCAATGTAAGAACTCCTTTCAGGTCGTACATTTAAGTATATCAAAATAAATAACGGATAAAAGTAAAAAAGATTTACAGTGTCCATACATTTTTTCGATCTTTTGAATAGTATATGGTGCAAGGGTGATCATTCACTCTTTAATTCTGACCTGGAGGTGAGAATATGGGCTTCGGATGCGGCGGCTGCGGCGGCTACGGCGGATATGCTGGTGGAGCTGGTTATGGTTTCCACGGCGGCTTTGCGTTGATTGTTGTATTATTTATCCTGTTGATTATCGTTGGTGCAGCTTGGTTATAGAATAAAACGATCAACTAAAAGCTTATTACTAAAACAGGAAAGTGGAGAGAATTTTCTCTCCACTCAAATTTTATTTTTTTACTTGACAGACAGGTAGAATAATGGTGAACTCAGTCCAGTTTTCATTAGACGAGCAGGTTAAATGACCATGGTGTTTATTAATAATTTCTTTACATACATAAAGCCCTAATCCTGTTCCAGAATTTTTAGTGGTAAAGAACGGGTCGAAAATCGTTTCAACGATGTTCTCAGGAATTTTCGGACCAGAATTGGCAATTTTTATATAGTTTTGTTGTTGTTCTTGATAGCCTGTTATTTTTATAATCGGTTTAGAAACTTGGAGGGACATAGCTTCTATCGCATTGAAAATAATATTGATGAGGACTTGCTTTATTTCATCCGCATACCCATTTATGTATAATTTCCCATTAAAATTTGTATCAAGTTGTACGTTGGACTCTAAAATTTTAGGATAAATGAAGGAAAGGATTTGATCAAATTGATCGGATAAGGAAAAAACAGCTTTTTTTTGATTTGTTTTTTCTTTTTTAGATAGCATAAGAAATTGAGTTATTTTTACTTTCAAATCGCTTAACTCATCTTGAATAATATCTAGATAGGGAAGATCTGGCCGATCAGCACGAAGTAATTGAATAAATCCATCTACCGTTGTTAAGGGGTTACGAAATTCATGAACAAAACTCGCTGTCATTTGTCCTAAGAGGGTTAAGCGATCTTCATGTTCCTTTTTAGCTTCATTTAAAGTATTTTCTGATTCCGCTAGACATTGCAACAAATAAAAAATAAAGGAATCAACAATGGAAAACAGTTTAGAACAAAAAGCAAAATGGGTTTCTTCTCGAACGGGCAATTTAAATATAATCGCTTTCACTTCCGCCTTTATACTCGTAATATTCTGTACCAAGACATGGACAATATTTGGTTTGTACATCATTTTATTTGAAAGTTCTTGGGCTTTTTCTAGTAAATATTTTTCTTTCTCTATCTCAGATAATGCAAATGCTTGTAGGAATATATCCAACATCCACTTAAGATGAGTTTCCATCCATTCATTAAATACATTATCTGGTGACTTAAGAAGCTTTTCTTTCCAATGTGCCAAAATCATGTTCTGCTGCATTTGTATAAAGGTTAGAATATTTTCTTTTATTTGGCTCATCTTTTCACCTCTTCTCTATAATAATTAAATTCTGCTCTTACAATAAATATCCTTCTATATTTTCCAATAAATTACAATGTTTTTTGGGGCATTTGCTTGTATTATATATATTATCATACAATTTTTATATGCGTCCTCAATAACGAACAGACATTTATCTAATAAAAGGGTAAAATCATGTAAGAATAAGTAAGAAGGTGTAGAATATCTTATATAAAAGTATTATAGTGTATTTGGTGAATGATCTTAAAGAAGTGGTGAAATTGATATGAAATCAATCACAACAATCATACAGGCAATCAAAAGATTTTGGAAAAAAGCGCATCTGAATCAGATTTTAATCTTGATGATTTCCCTCGTTGTTTTGCTTGGTTTGGGGTATTTTGCGTGGCTTGCTAGTACAACAAATGTAGAAGCACTAAAACAAGGATTATCACAATCCACGGTTATTTATGATAAAGATGGAGATGAGGCAAGTAAGATCTCTGCGAATAGGATGGAAGGTGTCTCGATCGACGAAGTTCCAGAGCATTTACAAGAAGCAATTATTGCGATTGAGGACCATCGATTTCGGGAGCATAATGGTTTCGATGTCAAAGGAATCATGCGGGCCTTTTTCTCCAATTTAAAAGCGGGAAGAATTACTGCGGGTGGTAGTACAATTACACAGCAATTAACGAAGGTTGCTTTATTATCACCTGAAAGAACGTATAAACGAAAGCTTGAGGAAATCTTTCTTGCCGTAAAGTTGGAAAAGTCCTTTACAAAAGATGAGATTTTGGAAATGTATATGAATCAAGTGTTTTTTGGAAGTGGTGGCTGGGGAGTTCAAAACGCTTCTAAAACATTTTTTGGTAAAGATGTACGGAATATTACGATTAGTGAAGCTGCCATGTTAGCAGGTATTATCAACCGACCATCTGCATTAGATCCATATAAAAATATGGAGGCATCATTACAGCGACGTGATCTTGTTTTAAGACAGATGGAAAAGCACGGAATGATTACAGAAGAAGAGATGAATCAAGCGTTAAATGAGGAGATCGTATTAAATAATCAAGGTGAGGATCCTTTAAAAGGAAAATATCCTTATTATGTTGATGCTGTATTAAATGAAGCCATCTATAAGTATGGTCTTACTCAAGATGAAATCCTAACGAGAGGTTATAAAATCTATACACAGATGGACCAAAATCTGCAATCCTCATTAGAAAATGTGTACAAGAATGATGCTCTATTTCCGGTTAGTAGTGACGGAACTTTAGCCCAGAGTGGTGCCGTTTTACTTGATCCGAAAACTGGGGGAGTAAGAGGCCTCGTAGGGGGCAGGGGAGAACATACTTTTCGTGGGTATAACCGGGCAACCCAATTAACAGCACAGCCAGGGTCTATTATCAAGCCTTTAGCTGTCTACACACCTGCTTTAGAAGCTGGCTACACAGCTTATTCGATATTGAAAGACGAAGAGTCCCTTTCTTTTGATGGCTATAAGCCGCGAAATGCAAACCATCAGTATGCAGGTGAAGTTCCGATGTATCAGGCGGTGGAAGATTCTTTAAATGTTCCTGCCGTTTGGTTATTAAATGAAATTGGCATAGAAAAGAGCAGTGATGCACTTCAGAAGTTTGGGCTTTCTGTTTCTGAAAAAGATAAAAATTTGAGTCTGGCTCTTGGGGGCACAGATACAGGCTATTCGCCCAAGCAAATGGCTGAAGCTTACTCGGCTTTTGCCAATGGTGGCCAGCGTATTCAAAGTCATATTATTACTAAAATTGTAGGGCCAACGGGGAATGTAGAAGTAGAGGTACATCCGAAGAAAACTCGAGTGATGGATTCTATTACAGCTGAACAAATGACCTCTATGTTATTGAACGTCATTGATTCCGGTACAGGAAAAAAAGCCAAAATAGATGGTTACAAGCTAGCAGGGAAGACAGGATCCACACAGGTATCCTACGATGAAAATGGTACGAAGGATCAGTGGTTTGTTGGCTATACACCCAATTTAGTCGGGGCAGTGTGGCTCGGATATGATTATACTGACCAACAGCATTATTTAAAAGGATCAAGCGGTGATGTGGTCACGCCAATTTTCCGCAGTATCATGGCGAATAGCCTTCCCCATGTAGAAAATGATGATTTTAAAATAAAATCGATCAATCAACATATAGAAGAACAAAATAAAAAGGATAATCGCTCAATTAAAGATAAATTAAAAGATTTTGACGAAAAAATGACAAAAGAAGCAGAAAAATGGATGGAGAAGTTGGATAAGGGAAAAGGGAAATGGCGTGGAATAGAGGATAAAATAAAAAACAAACTTAAACAACTAGAATAAAGCATTCCCAAAGGGTGATCTAATCAGACGAACTTTCGATGATTGGATTGCCCTTTTTATTCTTACATACATTATGAATGCAGGGAGATGAAAAATTACGTTGATTATGAGAAAATGGAGGAGAGGATGAAAGAAATAGGAGGCTATACATATGGATTATCGTATTGAGAAAGATACAATCGGAGAAATTAAAGTACAAAATGACAAGTATTGGGGTGCTCAAACGCAAAGAAGTAAACAGAACTTTAAAATTGGTACTGAAAAGGTTTCTATGGAAGTAATTAAAGCCTTTTCTCAACTTAAGAAGGCGGCAGCGATCGCAAACCATCAATTAGGTAAACTTTCTTCCGCAAAAAAAACAGCCATCAGCCAGGCTTGTGACGAAGTACTCGAAGGAAAATTCGACGAACATTTTCCTCTTGTTGTGTGGCAAACTGGAAGCGGAACCCAATCGAATATGAACGTGAATGAAGTGGTTTCAAGACGTGCGAACGAATTATTGGTGGAGCAAGGAATTGAGGAAAAGGTTCACCCAAATGATGATGTGAATATGTCGCAAAGTTCTAATGATACATTTCCAACAGCCATGCATGTTGCAGCATACCAAGAAGTCCAAGAATTATTATTGCCTGCTTTACAGCAACTTAAATCAACGTTACGGGAAAAAGAGCAAGCTTATATGGACATTATTAAAATTGGGCGTACCCATCTACAAGATGCAACCCCTTTAACATTAGGTCAAGAAATTAGCGGCTGGCGTGCCATGTTAGAAAAAAGTGAAAAAATGATTAAGGAAAGTGTCGAGCATCTGCTTCATCTTGCGATCGGCGGTACCGCAGTAGGAACTGGAATCAATGCAGATCCTGAATTTGGAAATATGGTGGCAAAACAACTTAGCAAGCAAACTAATTATCCTTTTGTTTCGTCAGATAATAAATTTCATGCATTAACGAGCCATGATGAAATTGTATTTGTACACGGTGCCTTAAAAGGATTGGCAGCTGATTTAATGAAGATTGCCAATGATGTTCGTTGGTTAGCGAGCGGGCCTCGCAGCGGAATTGGCGAGCTGTCGATTCCAGCTAATGAACCAGGAAGTTCTATCATGCCTGGTAAAGTAAATCCTACACAGAGTGAAGCAATCACAATGGTTGTAACACAAGTAATGGGAAATGATGCGGCAATTGGCTTTGCAGCAAGTCAAGGGAATTTTGAATTAAATGTATTCAAGCCGGTCATAATTTATAATTTCTTACAGTCTGTTCGACTTCTAGCTGATAGTATGATTTCTTTTGACGAAAATTGTATTGTAGGGTTAGAACCTAATCTAGATGCAATCGAGGAAAATGTTAATCGTTCTCTTATGTTAGTGACAGCGTTAAATCCTCATATTGGCTATGAAAAGGCGGCCGAGATTGCAAAATTAGCCTTTAAAGAGGGAACAACTTTAAAAGAAGCAGCCATTAAAACTGGCTATTTAACAGCAGAACAATATGATGAGTGGATTGATCCCAAAAAAATGGTTAATCTTTAAGAACAAAAGCGCAAGGCGCCTGTCAAAGGATGAACGGCTAAAGTATGGTTCAAAGGCTAAATACGCGCCGTCCTGGCGCAACACCTTTGTGACCAACATCCTGTTGGCCTCCGTCCTGGCGCAACGCCGATGGACTCGCTTCCTGCGAGCCTCTTGCCGATGGCGCCTAGAGCTAGATCCAGCTATTAAATAATAGGAAAGCCCCCGAAATCCGGGGGCTTTAGCCATTATATTCAATTTTATTAGCTGTTATAGCCGCCGCCAAGTTGTTGTTGAGCCATAGATACTAGGCGCTTTGTGATTTCTCCACCTACAGAACCGTTAGCGCGAGAAGTTGTATCTGCTCCAAGGTTTACGCCAAATTCTTGTGCGATTTCAACTTTCATTGCGTCAATTGCTTGCTCAGCACCAGATACTAAGAGTTGGTTTGAATTGTTGTTAGCCATTTCTGTCATCTCCTTGTTGTATTATGGTATGGTTGGGTCTGCTGGAATTGCACCAGCACACTTATATGTGCCCTACTGAGGTAAGACCCAGCGAAAAAAACGCTTTGTACTTTTTATTATGTTTTGTTGCTTTGAAATTATTCTTAAATGCTAGAGGGAATTTTTTCCCGGCACTTAGAGTGGTGCTTTGCAATTAGGAATATTATTTTCTAAAAGATAGTAAAAAAACCTACCAATTTTTTCAAAATGGTAGGTTTTTTACTGTTTATATAATTATTCGCTTTAGCGAATTCTTAGTTCAGAAGTAGTATCAAAGAAATGGGCTTTATTCATGTCCAAAGCAAGTTCCATGGATTGTCCCGGTTCTGCAATGGTTCTAGAATCAATTTTTGCGACAAATTCTTGTTCCCCTATTGAGGAATAAAGTTGTGTTTCTGCACCTAAAAGTTCCGATACATCAATTTTAACAGTGATTTTTGAATTAGGTGACGCTTCAATGAATGCTGGCTCATCATGGATATCTTCAGGACGCACGCCCATTATAAGATCTTTACCAACATAACCTTGTTCGCGAAGCATTTTCATTTTGCCTTCTGGAACAGCTACTTTTGCTCCACCATCAATCTTGAATCCATCTTCTTCAAGCTTACCGTTGAAGAAGTTCATTGCAGGTGAACCGATGAATCCACCAACAAAGATATTTTCTGGGTTATCATAAACTTCTTTTGGACTACCAACTTGTTGGATCACTCCGTCTTTCATAACTACAATTCTAGTCGCCATTGTCATCGCTTCTGTTTGGTCATGGGTAACGTAGATTGTTGTTGTTTGCAGTCTTTGGTGCAGTTTCGCAATTTCCGCACGCATTTGAACACGAAGTTTTGCATCCAAGTTAGATAAAGGTTCGTCCATTAGGAACACTTTTGCATCCCGGACAATCGCACGTCCTAAAGCAACACGCTGACGTTGTCCACCGGAAAGTGCTTTCGGCTTACGGTCTAGGAAGCTTTCAAGACCAAGAATTCTTGCTGCATTATTGACACGTTCCTCGATTTCTTTCTTCGGCATTTTACGTAATTTCAATCCAAATGCCATATTATCGTATACAGTCATATGTGGATAAAGAGCGTAGTTCTGGAATACCATCGCAATATCGCGGTCTTTAGGAGCGACATCGTTGACTCTTTTATCATCGATGTAGAAATCACCTTGAGAAATTTCTTCCAATCCAGCAATCATCCGTAGAGTTGTAGATTTACCACAACCAGAAGGTCCAACAAAAACGATAAATTCTTTATCTTCTACATGAAGATTGAAATCAGATACCGCTGTTACTTTATTATCATAAACTTTATAAATACCATCAAGACGTAATTCAGCCATTGATAAAACCCCCTAAAATTAATGTACTTTCATTGTACAGAATCCGCTTTCACTAGGCTATGGACAAGGTGCACAAAATCCAAATTCCAATTTTGGGCAATGTGCCAATTTTTATTGTCCTTGAAGGCCATCTACATGAAGGCAGGCTAGGTATGTAAAAAACGCGCCATGGAATGTTTTAATGTCGATGCCTGTTTTTTCAATAAATTTGTCGATGCGGTATTGAAGACTGTTGCGATGCATAAACAATTGTTTGGCGGTTAAGGTGGCATTTGCTTGGTTTTCAATATATGTTTTAATGGTTTTTGTTAAGTCAGGATCATCCAATAAAATTTGGTGAACATCCGCAAAAAGAATAGGACGCTCGTGTTCGGGAAGATTAAGATATGAATAATTAGGAATGACTTTTTCCCGTGTCATAATTCTTTCTTCGGGATGAGCAGTTAATGAAACAGCCAATAATCTTTGCTCAAGTTGAAATAGATGTTTGACTTGATTCTGAATAGGTTGGAAAAAACCAAGATAAAAATGAATTTTGATAAAAAAGTCGCTTTCTAATGCTTCAATGGCAGAAGATAATTCTTCCTCTGATATGGAGAAGTTTGGATGGTCCTCAATGATGACTCCATGATGATGGCTAAAAGGTACAAAGATCACCTCATTAGAAAAGAGACTTTTTGTTGCTTCTTCCCACTCATTGTACTGAAAATCATCACGCATATTTGGGATTGTAAAATGAATAAAACGAATATTTTCCGCTTTGGAGTACGGGATTTTCCCATTTTTGGTCAAAAATTGATACCACTCCTCTGCCAAAGGGGTCCGAACTAATTCTTGTTTATGGCTTAATGGAAAGAGAGTAGCGAGCAGTGTTATTTCTTCCTTCGTTAATTTTGCATTGGGAATACCTATATAAGAATCTGTACTTTCATCCTTTAACCAAATATATCTTGAATCTGTATTAGGTTTTAAACTGGTAATTGCCTCAGGGTATAGTTGTAATAATCGCTTAATCATATAGAACTCCTTTATTTTTCGAAAAAGAGCTGACAATGAAGTCAGCCCTTTTATCTGTCGTCGCGCCTTAAAATGGGCGTTTGCGCTTTTCTTACTGCTTAGGAATTTATAAAATCCTAGCTTGTGGATAAGTTGCTTATGTTGTGGTTGACATCCAGCTCCAGCGCCCAGCGACTAGCAAACTTTCGGTGCCTGCTTGCGTAAGTCAACATCGATTCACCCTTCGGTGTCTAGCTACAGGCGGTAGGGGCTCGAGGTCAAATAACCCTGAACCTAGGAAGGGAAAAACCGCCCTTCCTAGGTTCAGGAACATTTGCTTGTCGCCCCTAAGCAACCGCCTTCCGCATTTCGTGGTTCATCGTATTTCCTTTATCTCAGGCCAACAGGATGTTGGTCAGAACGGCGTTGCGACGTACAAGGATGTACTAGTGCAGACGAAGCGACAGGACGTCGCGATTGAGTCTGCCGCCAGGACGGCGCGATTTTAGCCGTTCAACCTTATTATCCAAGTTAGTACGTCGCTGAACAGGCGCTTGCGCTTTTGTTCTTATATCTCCCTAGGGTCGTCTTCAGGAAAGAAATCTATGGCTTCTTCAATATTGGTGGAGTCTTCTCTCATAAAGACTGACCCCCCGGACATTCCTTCATTGACCATTCGGTCGACATCCATATATAATTTATGACGACCTTCAAAGTCGGTATCAGGTAAAAATTCTTTTTTCTTTTCGCTTTTATTCATACCATCAGCCTCCTTCCATTTTAGTATGGAAGCGGACTGTGTTTTACATGCTCCTTAAATATTGGTAACCCTATTAACGTTCATAATCATAAATATGGAATATCATTAAATCATGAACCTGTTTCTCGAGCTTGTCTCTGCTTTCCAGGAATGTTAAAGGGCTCTCCCAATGAATTTGACCGTTGGGGTAATAAAGACCGGAAATTTTTCTTTGTTTGTAAAAAAAGGAGAATTTCCATCCTAAATGTTGCTGGTTAGGAAGAATTGTTTGAACTTGAAAATGTTGAAACATATTTCTCACCTCTTATGTAGTTTACCAAATAAAAGCAGATCATTAAATAAAAAACATGAACAACGCTTAGCTTCTAATCAAAGATAGGAAACCTTCCTTTGCATGAAACGTAAGGAATGGTATAACGAATTTAGAGCTAAACTACTCAGGAGGAATTAAAAAATGCCAAATTGGATATGGACATTATTATTTATGATGGTGATTGGAGCAATCATTGGTGGTTTTACGAATTTCTTGGCTATTCAAATGCTCTTTCGCCCACACCGTCCCATTTATATTGGAAAATGGCAGCTTCCTTTTACACCAGGATTGATTCCAAAAAGGCAGAAGGAACTTGCTACACAAGTTGGAAAATTAGTCGTGAATCATTTAGTAACACCTCAAAGTATACAAAAAAAGCTATCTGACCCAAAATTTAAGTATGAAATGGAAACATTAGTAAGCGATAAAGTTCATAGTTGGCTAGAGCAAAAATGGACAATTGAACAGTTGTTGCATTTTTTACAGATAGAAAATGCAGAACAAAAAGCGAAAGCCTATTTACATAGTAAAGTGAAACAAAAATACGCCTCTTTAAAACAAAAATATGCGGATGAACCGTTTATTGAACTGGTACCAGAGCAATGGGGTGTGAAGGTACAAGAAAAAATCCCTGAGCTTTCCGACAAAGTCTTAGAGAAGGTGATTGCTTATTTTTCTAGTGAACAAGGAAGAGAAAAAATAAATACAATGATTGAGGATTTTTTTCAGGACCGAGGACGAATTTGGTCGATGATCCAAATGTTTGTTGGCAATCAATCATTGGTGGATCGTTTACAGCCAGAACTCATCAAATTCTTGCACAGTGACAGCACAAAACAGCTGCTTACGAATATATTGCAATCAGAATGGCAAAAATTACAACAAAACTCACTCCAAGATTTATTTCCAAACTGGCAGGACGATACATTGTTAAAACACCTGGAAAATTGGACAGAAAAGACGATTCCATTGGAAAGGCTGTTTCAACTTCCAATTTATGAATTAGTTTCTCCCTATAAAGAAAAGATTGATCAGAGATGGGTTCCTTTTCTCTTAGAAGCTGGTGGAAATTACTTGGTAGAAAGAACAGAAGAAATTATGAAAAGGTTCCAAGTCGAGGAGATTGTTCGTGAACAAATTGAGGAATTTTCGTTAGCAAAATTGGAGGAGCTTGTTCTTTCGATTGCAAAAAAGGAACTCACGATGATTACGTATCTTGGTGCGATTCTTGGCGGGGCAATTGGCCTAATTCAAGGAATCATTGTGATGATAACTGCCTAGTATGTTACACTGTTTGAGAAGGAGGAGATCTCATTTATGGCAGCAAATTTATTTGATTACGCATATGAGCTTGAAAAAGCTTTACGTCAAAGTGAAGAGTATGTAGAACTAAAGAAGGTGTATGATGCGGTGGAAAAGGATGCTACAGCTAAATCCATGTTTGATTCTTTTCGCCAAGTTCAAATGCAACTTCAGCAAAAACAAATGGCTGGACAAGATATTTCAGAAGAAGAGGTACAGCAAGCTCAACTGATCGCAAATCAGGTGCAACAGAATGAAAAAGTCACAAAATTAATGGAAGCGGAGCAAAGAATGAGTATGGCGATTCAAGAGTTAAATAAAATAATCATCAAACCACTTGATGATTTATATGGGATTGTACAAGGGTAGTAATGAAAAAGAGAGCCGTTTTATATTTTATATAAGCGGTTCTTTTTAATTGTCGCTCCCCTATTTCAGGTTCTAACTTGTGCATGCTTGCATAAAATATTTGTAGAACGAGTTGGTCCTGCACAATAGGGGGGTATCAGCATGATTTATAAGTTACTGGCTTTGAATATTGACGGCACTTTATTGCAGGATAATGGCCGTATAAATAAAGTGACGAAAGATGCTATTGATTTTGCTAAAGATAAAGATGTTAAAATCATTCTCACTACATCAAGAAATTTCCTGGCTGCAAAAAGGGTAGCGAAATCTTTAAAGATTGAGGAACATATCATTGCCCATCAAGGCGCTTTTATTGGAAAGGAAATAGATAAACCTGTATTAGTAAGAAGGATATCGGAAAATATTACGGAAGAAATGCTTGGTCTATTAGAAGCGTTTTCCTGTCAAATTAAAGTCATTCATGAAAAATTTATGCTAGGAAATAAGATGACTTTGCCTAATCAATTAATGGGAAGAGTCGTGTTTCAAAAATCCAATCGCATGGCTTATTCAGAGCAATATGTAGATGATCTAAGAGAAAGCTTCCAAGAGAATCCAATGTCCCCAACTATGATGGAAATATTATTTGAGCATAAACATGACCGAGATGATGCGATCAAGATCATAGAAGAAATGTATGATGAAGTAGAGTGTATTAAATCCAATCCACAGCGTCTAATAGTTGTTCCTAAATTGGTATCAAAATTAGCAGGAGTGCAATTTTTATGCGAACATCATGGAATTAGAAGAGAAGAAGTGGTCGCTATTGGGTCAGATTTAGATGATTTGTCACTTATTCAATGGGCAGGTCTTGGCGTGGCGATGGGAAATGCCCCATTAGAGGTGCGAAATGCTGCGAATTGGATCACGAGGTCCTATGAAGATAATGGCGTGGCGTATATGGTAAAGGAACATTTCCGTAAACAATACCGTCTAACCTTTTTGCGAAATATATTAAAATAAGAATTTAAAAAACAGCGTGTCCATACGCTGTTTTTTTCTGCGTATTTATTGTATGATGGAACATATATTCGTTTTGAGGAGAGGATCCAATTGAAAAAGGAGATTCATTTTATCCATACAGCTGATTTGCATTTGGACAGCCCTTTTCTTGGTTTGAAAAATGTCCCCACAGATCTTTTTAAACGAATCCAAAATAGTACCTTTCAAGCGTTTGAAACATTAATCGATGAAGCGATTGAAAGGGATGTTGACTTTATAGTGATCGTAGGGGATTTATTTGATGGGGAGGATCGAAGTATTAAAGCCCAGGCAAGATTAAGACAACAAATGGTTAGGCTTGAGCAGGTAGGGATTCATGTTTTTATTTCGCATGGTAATCATGATCATTTATCAGGCTCTTGGCTGAATTTAGATATGCCTTCCAATGTTCATATATTTACTGAGGAAGTTTCCTGTATTCCTTTTACAACCAAAAAAGGACTAAACGTTCATTTATATGGCTTTAGTTATCCAACCAGACATGTGACAAAGAGAAAAGTCTCCGAATTTATAAAAGAAGGGGAAGCTGATTTTCATATTGGCCTATTACACGGACATTGTGAAAGTAGCCGAAGTGAGCATCAACCATATGCCCCATTTTCCATTCAAGAATTATTACAAAAACAAATGGATTATTGGGCATTAGGTCATATACATAAAAGCGAAATATTACACAAGGACCCATATATTGTGTATCCGGGAAACCCACAAGGCCGACATAAGAATGAAAAAGGGAAAAAAATAGGTTATGAGGTTGTGATGAATGTAGAAGGAGAGACTAGCCTACAGGCAATCCCTACTTCTGTGATTCAGTGGGAGAGCTTAGATATTCGTTGTGTGGAAGGAATGAGTTTTACTGACTTGTATACGAAGTGTGTAACCGAAATGGAAAATATCCTTAATAAGGAGAAGTGTAGTGTATTACTTGAAATCATATTAAAAGATTCGGGCCCACAGGAAGCGGGTCAGGACGGCGTTGCCACAGGAAATGGCGACCTTAGCCGTTCATCCTCCCTTTCTTCTGCCATAAAGCAAAGAATCGAAAACGGAGAATTTTTGGAAATGCTTCAAGAGGGTGTAGAAAGGGGCCTTTTATTCATATGGCCATATAAAATTAGTACGGAAGAGGAAATATCGAATAAAGTTTCATTTGAAGACCCGACTTTTTGGAACTTGTTGAATCAAACCATTTCAGATTACAAGCTTGAAGAGATAGATGATTCCCTTTCGACTTTATATACTCATGTATATGCTAGTCGCTATTTATCTCCGTTAACTGACACCATGAAAGCGAAACTTTTAGTGGAAGCACAGAAATTAATAAGTGAGCGGTTCGTTGTCAAGAAGGAGAGGGAAAATAGATGAAGATAAAAAGCCTGTCCATATACGGGTATGGAAAATTTACAGGGTTTGAATGGAATACGATCGGATCGTTGCAAGTTGTTTACGGCCATAATGAAGCAGGAAAATCGACAATAATGTCCTTTATCCACAGTATATTATTTGGTTTTCCGTCTAGACAGTCTTCTCAATTAAGATATGAACCCAAATACAGTCATGCTTATGGTGGGAGAATCGTAATTGAGACAGAAACAGATGGGGAAGTCGTGATCGAGCGGATGAAGGGGAAAGCTGGTGGTGAGGTTCAAGTTCAATTTGAGGACGGTACAATGGGTGGGGAAGAACGCTTAATTCCTTTATTATCTGGTATGAATAAAACACTATATCAAAATTTGTTTTCTTTTGATCTTAAGGGGATTCAAGAAGTTCAACGCCTGAAAGGAACAGAAATTGGTCGCTATTTGTTAGCAGCAGGTACGTTTGGGACCGATCAACTACTCTCTGTAGAAGAAGATCTAAAAAAGGAATCTGAACAGCTATTTAAGCCGAATGGAAGAAAACCGAAATTAAACCAACTCCTACAGCAATTAAAGGAATCTGAACAAGAGTTGAAAAAAGCGAAGCAGCAAAACAGTGAATATGAATCATTATTATTACAAAAGGATCGCTTAGACCAAAAGCGGATAAAACTTGAAAATGAATTAAAGGAGAAAACCGCTAAATTACAGAAGGCGACAACAGTACTGGAAAAATGGTCGATTCTACAAGAGGACCATCGAATTGAACAACGCTTAGAAGAACTTGGATGGGTAGATTTCCCTGTAGATGGATTAAAAAGATATGAAAAATATTTAGATAAACAGATCCTGCTTCGCAATCAAATAGAAAGTGTTGTCAGAAAGTTAGAGAAAACAAAGCAAATACGAGCGGAATCACAGCCATCTACGGCTTTTCAACCGGTTATTCATCGGGCGGAAAAGCTTATTCAAGAATGGCCGTTATTTCTGCAAAACCAAGAGGATATAGAGGAAAGCAAAAGGAAAATAGAAGAAAATAAAGTGCGAATAGAAGAGATCGAACAAGCTTTAGGTCTCTATATGATGAAAGAAAAACCGAATTTGGGTATTGCGGTAAAAGAGGAAATAAGGAAGTTACGGAATGAGCAACTTAAAATTCAGTTACAAGCAGAAGATCTTTCAAAACAACTGCAAAAAGTCTCAGCAGAATATGTCGAGATTGAAGCCCAGTGTCAAAGCATTGAAGAAAATTTGTGGTCAGAAGCTGATTTCAAGCAACTGCAAAAGGATAAAAATGAGTGGATTAGATTAGAAGAATTATTACAAGAAAAGAAAAACCAGAGCCAAAATAGGCAAGATCTTCACAAGGTAAAAAAACAAAACAACTATATAAGAATAGGGGAAGGGCTACTTTTCTTCCTTAGTCTAATGCTCTTTGTCTGGTCGATCTTCACAACGCAATGGCTCCTTGGTTTATTCACGGGCGGGATATGCGGCTATCTATTACTTTCGGCTTTTTTGGTAAATAAAACAAAAAAAAGTTCAGATGAGCACCTAACATTACAAATTCAGGAATTAACAGTAGAGTTAGAAAAGCGGAGTAAAGATTATCATCCTATCATAGTTTATGAAGAGCAACTCGAATTACGGAATGAATGGAAAAGAATGTATCAGGAACTAGACCAGGCTGAACAAGCAAAAAGGGATTTACTTGATCAAGAGCAGCAGATAAACGTCTCCTTAGATCGTAATAGAGCAAAACTTCAAACTTGTAAGGAATCACTCGGATTACCAGTTGACTTTCCTCATATCCGTTTAGAGGAAGCGATTGATTTATTAACGGAAAGAGAGGAGCGGCAGAGGAAACTAGAAAAGTTACAAAGAAGTTTACAAGAAAAGGACGATAAGCAGATGAATTGGTTGCAAGAACTCGAATTTATTGCCAGTGCAGCTGATTACACGTTAGGAGATCCGTCCGAAACGCTCTTTTTAATTAAACAGACATTGAAACAGGAAGAGGAGAAATTAATTAGACAAAAAGAGTGGGAGAGCAAAATAGAAGAATTAGAGAGTGAGCGGCAGACTCTTGAATCGGAGTATAAGGAATACAATCATCTCCTTAACCAATTACAAAAAAAGGCTGGTACAGCCGATGAAGAAAGTTTTCGCGCCAAGGCTAAAAATCACGAAGAAATGTGCCAATTGCATTCCAGGCAACAAATTTTACAAGACCAACTCAATCAATCTGTAAAAGAAGATTTTAGCTTATATGCCTCACAGGATGAATTAAAACAAGAGCATGCTCAGCTTTTAATGTTTATCAAAGAGATCGAAAGAAGTTTGAAAAATATTAGGCAAGAAGCTACCACACTCGATCATCAGATTGGTGTTTTGGAGGAAGGTGGTACGTATACAGAAAAACTACATCGCTTCTATCAATCTCAATCGATTTTTCAGGAAGAAGCAATGAATTGGGCTAAGGTTAATATGGCGATCTCCTTACTGCAAGCAACAATGAATAATTATATATTAGATCGATTTCCCAAAGTTGTAAAAAAAGCCAAGGAATACTTTGCATTCTTGACGGATGGCCAATACCCTTCATTATATTATCAAGAAAATGGTCAATTATATGTGGAAAGAAAAGACGGTGCTTTAATGGAGCCCTTTGAACTAAGTCAAGGTACGAAAGAGCAATTATATATCGCCTTAAGATTTGCCTTAGTATTTGTTATTCAAAGCAATTATTCCTTCCCGATTATGATTGATGATGGTTTCGTGAATTTTGATAAAAATAGAACTAAAAAAGTATGTACGCTCATACAAAAAATCAGTGAGGATACTCAAGTACTTTTATTTACATGTCATGAACATATAAGGGAGCTATTTCCAAGTGATTGCATCTTTACGCTATCTAAGAATAGTGAACTAAGTTCAGAAAGCGACAAGAGTCATAGTATGATATAATTTTAAAAAGAAGCAACTAGGAACGGAGGCGTAGTTGATGAAAGGAATATTAGAACATGAGGTTGGGGAGCAGGTTGACCTCTTTTTATTGATTAAAAGTGCAACAAAAGGTATGGCAAGTAATGGAAAGCCTTTTTTAACCTTAATTTTACAGGATAAGTCAGGGGATATTGAGGCGAAATTATGGGATATCTCGAATGATCAGGTAAGAATCTTCCAAGCTGAAACGATTGTTCGAGTAGCGGGTGAAGTACATAATTATCGGGGAAGGTTGCAATTGAAAATTAGGCAAATTCGCCCTACATCCGCACACGATGGAGTGAACGTTGCTGATTTTCTTGAGACAGCTCCAATCGATAAAGAAGAAATCTCGAGTAAAATCACTCAATATATATTTGAAATGAAGAATCCGAATATCCAACGAATCACTCGACATTTGATGAAAAAATATTTAGATCGATTCTTAGAATATCCAGCTGCAACAAAGAATCATCACGAATTCGTCTCAGGGCTTGGGTTTCATGTTGTCTCCATGCTTGATTTAGCAAAAGCGATTGCAGAGCTCTATCCGTTCTTGGATCGGGATCTTTTGTATTCCGGGATTATTCTTCATGATTTGGGAAAAGTCATTGAATTGTCGGGTCCTGTTTCTACGACGTATACAGTGGAAGGAAATTTATTGGGGCATATTACGATTATTGTGAATGAAATAGCGAAAGCGGCAGAAGAATTAGGGATTCAGGGTGAAGAGGTCGTTGTGTTACAACATGTCGTTTTAAGCCATCATGGAAAATTGGAATGGGGAAGTCCGAAACAACCAATGATTAAAGAAGCGGAAATCCTGCATATCATTGATAATATCGATGCGAAAATGAATATGTTAGATCGTAGTTTAAAACGGGTGAAACCTGGTGAATTTTCCGAAAGGATCTTTCCTTTGGATAACCGTTCATTTTATAAACCCACATTTCATTCTTAATGCCTTTCAATTGAAAGGCATTTTTTTTCTTGTCGTGCATATATTTTACCAATGATCAGTTGTCTCAGTATTGATTAAACAAGTAGAAGAAGGAGTGGACAAGCTTGAGTTTACCTATCTGGATATACGTAGTCGTTGCAGGGATCTTCATAAGCGCATTCATGGCAGTGAAGACAGCGAAAGAGGATCGAGATATGGAAGAGGAATGGATTGAAAAAGAAGGACAAATTTACGTAGATCGGATGCAGAAGGAAAAAGAGGAGAAAAAAAAGCTTAAAACAACCAGTTAATATAAAGAACAAAGGCGCAAGCGCCTGTTCAGCGACGTACAAATTTAAAGTAATAAGGTTGAACGGCTTAAAGACGCGCCGTCCTGGCGCAACGCCGTTCTGACCAACATCCTGTTGGCCTAAGATAAAGGAAACACGGCGACGAAGGAGCCGATGTTGACTTATGGCGTAAATTTGCTAGTCGCTAGGCGCTGGAGCCAGACGTCAATACCCACTATTAGAACTTATCCACGAGCCAAGAATTTTATAGTTTCCTTAACAGTGAAAAAAAGCTGCTGTCGGCAGCTTTTTTTCTTGTAATAAGTTTATTCATTATTTATCTTTTTTTTCATCTTTTGATTTATCCTCGGATGCATCTTGGTCGTCAGCTTGATCCTTTGCGGAATCATCTTTTTGCTGATCCATTTGCTCATCATTTGTATCCTCTGGATCAGGAGCGTCCAATATGGAATCTAATGATGCTTTTAAATCTTCATCTTTTACTTCTACTTTTGCCTTTTTAAGCTCGCGCTTCATTGCTTGGAGAATAAGGTTAGAATCCTGATCAAGCTTGGCCACCTTTAGTTCCTGTGCATATTCATCCTTTACCTTATCAAACGCTTCTTTTTCTGGTTTCTTTGTGACTTCTATAATATGCCAGCCGAATTGGGTTTGAACCGGACCACTTACTTCGCCTTCTTTTAAATCAAAGGCAGCCGCTTTGAAGTCCTCATCCATTTGAGGATCATCCCTTGAGATCGTACCAAGGTCTCCACCAGTTTCCGCTGTTGCATCTTGGGAATATTCTTTTGCTAAATCCGCAAATTCTTCCCCATTATCCAATTTTTTCTTAACTTCTTTTGCTGTTTTCTCGTCCTCCACAATTATATGACGAACATCAATATCTGGTTCTTTTTGATCGTAATATTCTTTTACCTCGTCATCGGTCACTTTAATGTCTTTCGTTGCGGCTTTTTGTTGCAACAGATTTAGATGAAGAACTTCTTTAAAGTCGTCCTCATCTTTAAACCCGGCTTGTAATAGCTGCATTTCAAATTGAGGTCCTAACTGGTCCTTCATTTTATTTAATTCTTTATCGACCTCTTTATCGCTTACTTTATACTCTTTATCTAATACTTTTTCAATCACAAGCTGTTGAAGCATTTGGTCTCCAACTCTTTCCTTCATTGCCTCATACAATTCATCTTTCGATACATTTCCTGCTTTTGATTTTGCAACGGTATCCCCGCCGCCACTACAAGCAGCAAGTCCAACGACACCCGCCGCTAACGTTAGGGAAAGCACCCACTTTTTCATAATTGACAACTCCCTACAATTTAAGTCGAAGATTGTTTTAAGCCACAAAACATACTATACCATAGTTTAGCGCGGATGATAAATACTTTTTCTAATGATTCGTCAAAAAATAGGCGTTTGCTTCAAACAAATGACTCGTAAAGGGCATAGGGTATAGGGAATGGTAAACAAAACCATGGGGTTAGAAAAATGTGGCATTTGCCTTTCAATCTAACATTTTTTGGTTCAATTCATCATGAACATATGCATAATTTTGTAAAAAACGCAAAACTTGGGCAAACGTCCTAACCAATGATAAAAAAATGAATAATATAAAGTAAGATCTAGAGGAGGTGTTGTAATTGTCAGGAGTTGGCTACGGCGGAGGCTTCGCCCTCATTGTTGTATTGTTCATTCTGTTAGTTATCGTGGGGGCGTCTTGGCTCTAATATTAGATGGTTAAAAAGGCGGGATTCCTATTTAAAGGAATTCCGCCTTTTTATTGATTTTCAAGTATACAAAATTTCAATGTAAGTGGAAAAAAGGAGAATGGTGATCAAAGTGTTAATGGTTCGAAACACTTTGGATTGGCGTTCTTCAGGTATTTCCCTAAGGACACAGAGGGAGTTGGTAAGGTTATTAAATATGTATAAAATAATAATAGCAAAAATCAAAAAAAACGAGATCAATATTTTATCCTTCCCTTCGTCTCCTATATAGTAAAAGAATAGCAAACTTATCGTAAAAAAGATAGGGGGAAATACAACGAGTTCTTACACATAAATTGTTAAAATATAATAGTGTGCGCTAAAAAGCAAATTTTTAGATGGAATGGGACTGAATTGTGCAAGTCTGTCTGCTCACACAAAAATGGCTGGAGCAGACATGCTCTAGAGCTCTCCCTAGGATCATACTAATTTTTAATGAGGATTTCATAGCCATTTTCGTTCTCCTCAATAAAGGCCCCACTTGGGGAAGCTAGAAGTGTTTTTAAAAATTTAAAGTCTGGTGTACAGAGGCCAATATGATAAGATAGCAAAATAGCAATATAATGACGATAACTTGGAAATAGAAATAACATCGCAATGAATAGAGAATTAATGATGATAAACGGAAAAATGAGTGCAAGTGAATATTGGACTTTAGAAACAGGTGTAAACACATTTAATTGCATAATCGGCAATATATGAAAATACCATTCAATTTTTAGCTTTATTTTTCCATATGCACTTCTTAATGGCAATAAGTGACAAAATTTATGCAAAGGATATAGTAAAATAAAGATAATAAAAAAAATGAGTGCATGATTATCTTTTAATTGTCCCGAGACCGTTGTATGGATCACGACATAAATAAATAGAAAAACAAGTAAAGAAATGAAACTAGAAGTGGTGAATAACCGTAAAAAGTGATATTTTCTATTTACACTATATGCTTTCCAGCAGCGCATTGTATGATCCTCCAAAAAGAAAATGAATAAATAACTCTACATACTTTACGACGAAATACAGGTAAAATCAATAGGCTTTTAGAATAAATCGAATGAAATGAATGGAATGTTGTTTCACCGGCAATCCGGTAAGACTAAGATTAGGATATGAGGTAATGATTATGGATGATTTATTAGCAAGAATTGAAAAATTAGAATACCATCAAACCTTATTAATGAAGATGATACATGTGGAAGGATTTGAATTTGATCGATTGGTGATCGCCAATAATTTGGGACAAGCTGAGGTAGAGGAATTCTTGACAATGTGTGAGGAACTGAATAAAGAAATGCTCGAACAAAAAGCAGAGAAATTTATCTTTTATGCTCCGCTTTTCGTTCAATTTAAACTAAGACTTACACCTAAGTTAGATCCTCGTGAGGTGATTGAGGCATGCTTGAAGCAACAAATTTTTCCGGAGCTTATGGAAAAACTTAAAAGAAATATTGAGGGTTAAACAACATTTTCTACGTCCCGATCATGATTCTTTTCTTTTTCTAAGAATTCCTTTTCTAGCCTGGAAAAGGATGTCTCGAATATTTCCATGAAATCTTCTCCATAAATATTGCGAACAATGGCTAGAAGTTCAATCACTTCAGGAAATTTACCATACAATTCACGTAAAGGAAGAGAACCTTGATAAACAGAATTTTTGGCAGGCTCATAGGCAGCCATTAATTCCATGAGTAAGTTTGTCCCTTTATCTGTGAGCTTTATGTATGTATTGCGCTTGTCGTTTTCCCGTTTTGAAAGAGTTAATAATTCCCTTTCTTCCAACTTTTTTGAAAAGTTAAAAGCTGTGGAGACATGCATCACACCAAATTTAGAGATGTCTGAAATCGTGGCCCCATTTAAATAATGCGCAATCCATAAAACATGATGTTCATTAATGTTTAAATGGAATGGTTTAATCCATCTTTGCCAGTCCTTTTCAATTGCTTTCCATAGTGCTTTTGATAGTTGGGCCATTCTTTGGGTAAAAAGCATAGACTCGGTAAATGAATATTCTTTTTCTTCCATGTATTTCCCCGCCTTTTTTACTTTAATAACATTATGCCAATAAAGTAAAGATTAATAAAGATATAAATTTTAAAAATACCGAAAAAAATGAAGGATCTCCATTTAATATGGAAATCCTTCATAGCTTTTTAGGAAGTTTTAGAAGAGAGCTGGTTTTCTTTTAATTTTTCTTCAAGTTGAGCAATGGTCTTTTGAATTTCTTTCATTTCTTCTTGAAGCACTTTTTTATTCGGCTCCACGCTTCTTTGCCATTCTTCTACTGCAACTTTCACATCAGCTGCAAGCTCTTTAATGACTTCTTTACCTTCCTTGGATACTTTTGTGACGGAATCCTTAATATCCATTACATCTTCTTTTAATTCCGTTGCCATTTTGACCCAATCATTTTTAGATTCTTTCACTTGAGTACGCAGCTCTTTTCCAGAGCTTGGAGCAGTGAGTAATGCTGTCGCTGCTCCAACAACACCGCCAACAAGAATACCGGCTACTAGTGCTTTTCCGTTCATTCGTATCACCTCAGAATTAATATTATTTTTAATACCTTCTCCATTTGTTAAAAAAATCCTTCATTTTTCTTTACCCCATCTACTCATGGTTATTCATATAATAGCATAAGATTAAGTATTAGTTGGCTCTAAAAGAAAAGCGGCAGTCGAGAGAAGAGGTGGGCAGATATGACAATTGTAAAGTTTATGATTATCATCATGGGGATCATTCTGCTTTTTATAATGGGTTATCAAATAACAATGTATTTGCGCCCAGGTATTTTTCCGCCGAAGAGAGTCGTGAAAGAGCGGATTTTTGTTAGCGGGGGAGTAGGTCTCTTTTTTTTAATTATGGGGATTGTCATTACTATATTTGGAAAATAAAAGAACCTGGTATAACCGTTTGGTCATACCAGGCAGGACATTTCATTACATAGAAGCAGTGGAAGCAAAATCCGTTCTCTTTAAGATTGTTATGACAAGTGGGTACAGAATAAACAATATGATCGCATTGAGTGCCATTGCTGGTAATACAGCTGATCCAAATAAAGCGATAAATGGTCCCGGTAGCTCAAATAGAATATAGGCTGAACCAAGGAATAAGGTACCCGAGATGAATGTGCAAACAACCGTAAGAATGGTAAGGGAAAGGTGCTTCGACAGCTTTTTGCTTAGTAATAGAAATAGTCCATAAAAGACAAAGGCTGTAATAGGTTTATCAATGATATTTGGAATTTGCCCCATTGGAAAACTTGTCGTTAAGGCGGTCAAAAGCCCAGTGGCAATTCCTAAAAGTAAGACGTTTTTCTTTTCAGGGAATAAGGCAATCCCTAAAAACATCATTGCCAGCATCATATCGGGTTTAATCGCCCACGTTCCAGGCATAACTAAATGGAGCACCGTCCCAATTCCTAGCAACATGGATAAAATAACAAGTGTTTTTGTCTTCATTTTTTCTCTCCTCTTCTCATCTAGCTATTCATTTCTTTCCTGGCGTGCTCTCTTGCCGACAGCGAAAGGTTAAGAATATTTTATCATAGGAGAGTGTGTAAAGAAAGACCAAAAAGACTCCTAGAAGAGGATGTACAAAAAGTAAGGATCAAGTGGATGAACAGCTAAGTTCGCGCCGTCCTGTCGCTTCGTCTGCACTAGTACATCCTTGTACGTCGCAACGCTGTTCTGACCAACGTCCTGTTGGCCTAAATTTGAATAGCTTGGTTTATGGCCGAAGCAATCTGTTGCAGATCATCAGGGGTATATTCAGCCTGATGACTGATGAATTTCTTTTGAATGCCATCTTTCTCATCATAACGAGGAACAAGATGTAAATGGTAATGAAAAACTTCTTGTCCGGCAAATGAGCCATTATTATTAATCATATTCAATCCTTTAAGGTCAAATTCAGAACGTAAAGCTCGGGAAATAGCAGGAACAACGGAAAATAATTTTTCAGCCGTTTCTGTATCCAAATCAAAAACGTCTTCTTTATGTATTTTGGGAATCACAAGAGTATGTCCTTTTGTAACCTGACTAATATCAAGAAAAGCGAGGACATCATCATTTTCAAATACCTTAGCTGAAGGAATCTCTCCATTAATAATTTTGCAAAATATACAGTCACTCATTGATATCACCTTCCAATTTTTACATTTATTTTAACATAGGTATGGATCAAAGGCTAAAATCGCGCCATCCTGGCGCCACGCCTTTGTGACCAACGTCCTGTTGGCCTAAATAAAAAACGTGCAAGGTTTCATAAGAAACCTTGCACTGTGAAGGGATATGCGGGTTTTAAGGAAAGATTCTCTTTGTAAGTTATTTCCTTTTACAGAAACAACTTAGTAAAAAGATTTTCCCGACTTTTCATTACCATGCCCAACGGAATCATCTCCCTTGTCAATAGTCAAGTTTGATTGTTCCAATTTCATGATCAATGTTCATCGCTACTTACTTTCCAATGCTGTTCATGTCTTTCGACTGTTTCAGCTTTTTCCCGCCCCTCATCCATTATAATGGCCAGTTTTCAATCGTTCATACAGGTAAAAAAGACCAATTTTTAAGAAAAGTCCAAGTCGTTTGAAGTGAGATCCAACAGAAACTAATTTTTTCTTGCTTTTTAAAAAAGAGATTTTTCATGATAGAAGAATCGGCAATATATATAAAAATTTGGTAAACTAATGTACAGAGAAATAAAAGAGAGGACGAGGGTACATGCCTTTACTGGATATAAAAAATGTGACAGGCGGCTACACAAAAAAACCAGTCATACAGGATCTTTCTTTTCAAGTGGCTGCAGGTCAAATTGTAGGATTAATTGGACTAAATGGAGCAGGGAAAAGCACAACGATTAAACATATTATTGGATTAATGGAAGAGCGCTCAGGTGAAATCACAATTAATGGATTATCATTAAAAAAAAATCCAGAGGAATACAGAAAACAATTTTCCTTTGTACCGGAAACACCCATCCTTTATGAAGAGTTGACGTTGGAAGAACACTTAAAATTGACCGCTATGGCTTATGACATTCCCGAAAAAGTATTTAAAAAACGGATTGAACCATTATTAAAGGAATTTAGACTTGATCAGAAGCTAAAGTGGTTTCCGGCTCATTTTTCTAAAGGGATGAAGCAAAAGGTCATGATTATGTGTGCATTTTTAAATGAGCCATCTTTATATATCATTGATGAACCATTTGTTGGCCTTGATCCACTCGGAATTCAATCCCTTTTGGATCTCATGGATAAGATGAAGAACAATGGAGCAGGTATTTTGATGTCGACCCATATTTTAGCTACGGCAGAGCGTTATTGTGATTGTTTTATTATTTTGCATAATGGAAAAATCAGGGCTAAGGGAACGCTTGCGGATTTACGGGAGGAATTTTCGATGAAAGATGCGACACTAGATGATATTTATTTGCAATTGACAAAGGAAGAGATCGATGAAAACAATAGATGAATTGTGGAAGGAAAGAGTACAAGCCTATATAAGAGAGCTTCAGAAATATATGAAATACATGTTTAATGATCATTTATTATTTGTTCTCATTTTCGGAGGGGGAGCCGCCCTATACTATTATTCTCAATGGGTCAAGACGCTTCAACCTTCATTTCCTGTAGCCATCATTATGGCAATTCTGTTCGCTTTGGTTTTATCCGCAAGTCCGATTACAACCCTTTTAAAAGAAGCAGATATCGTTTTTTTGCTTCCGCTTGAGACAAATCTTAAGCCATATTTCAAAAAGGCGATCACATTAAGTTTTCTCACGCAAGTTTATCTTATTGTTTTCGTGGTTGCGGCTTGTATGCCAATGTTTGTTCAAGTAACAGGAAAGAGTTTTAAGTGGTTCTTGTATTTGCTACTTTTAACAGCCTTGTTAAAGTATTGGAATTTATTGATTCATTGGTGGATGCTCAAAATATCATCTTCACATTCGCTTTTTTTCGATTGGCTTATTCGGTTTGCGGTAAGCGGACTCTTGCTTTATTTTATCTTGAATAATGCTTCGTTTTGGTTTATTGGCGCCGTCTTATTCATTTTAGCCGCTTTTTCAATTTATGTTAGGGAAGCAGCAAAAAATAAAGGGATTAACTGGGAGCGACTGATTGACAAGGAGCAAGCAAGAATGCAAGCTTTTTACCATGTAGCGAATATGTTTACCGATGTGCCCCATTTAAAAGGACGGGTTAAAAGAAGACGTTGGCTTGACATTGTATTTTCTTCGATTCCATATGGAAGTGACCAGACGTATCGTTTTTTATATTCCCGAGCTCTAGTAAGAACAAATGAGTATTCAGGTTTAATCTTAAGGTTATCTGTTATTTCAGCGCTTATAATTCTTTGGAGTGATCAATTATATTTAGCACTAGCGATCTCTTTATTGTTTATTTATTTAACAGGATTCCAGCTATTCCCAATCTTGAGACGATATGAAATGAAAATCTGGACAAATCTTTACCCGATCAAGAAAAGCCAAAAAAACAGCGCTTTTTTACAATTATTATTGAAAATATTACTCTTCCAGGCGCTTCTATTTGGTGTTTGTGCATGGATAGGTGGGGGTATCGTACAAGGTACTGTTGTAGCGGGAATCTCGATTATCTTTGCTGTCCTGTTTGCCCGGGTTTATGCGCCGTCGAGAATAAAGAAAATCTTTTCTATATAAGTGCGTGTTCAAAAAGTCCGTTTTCTTCAATCTTACTACCCAGTTTAATCAGGATAAATTTGTATAAAAATGTCGTTCAAGTAGCAAAAAAGGACGACATTTTTCAAAATTTGTGATATAGTGAGCATATGATCGATCATCATAATATCTTTCAAGGGGGAGTCAAGATGAAAGCAGCTAGATGGCATAAAGCAAAAGATATTCGTGTAGAATCGGTAGATGAACCTATCATCTCACGAGGAAAAGTAAAAATTGAAGTGAAATGGGCTGGAATTTGTGGGAGTGATCTACATGAATATGCGGCTGGTCCTATTTTTGTGCCAGTGGAAGAACCTCATTATGTAAGTAAGGAAGTAGCTCCGATTGTGATGGGGCATGAGTTTTCTGGTGTTGTAACAGAGATCGCTTCAGATGTGACAAAGGTAAAAGTAGGCGATCCCGTTGTGGTTGAACCAATTCTTGCTTGTGGTGAATGCCCTGCCTGTCGAAAAGGAAAATACAATGTATGTGAGCATTTAGGCTTTCATGGTCTCTCTGGTGGCGGTGGAGGATTTTCTGAATTTACGATGGTAGATGAGCATATGGTCCATAAGATGCCAGAAGGACTTACATTTGAACAAGGAGCGTTGGTAGAGCCTGCTGCTGTAGCTCTTCATGCTGTTCGTCAAAGCAAACTAAAAGCAGGAGATAAAGCGGCTGTATTTGGTGCGGGACCTATTGGTTTATTAATCATTGAAGCATTACGCGCTGCAGGGGCCTCTGAAATTTATGCGATTGAAATCTCGCCTGAACGTGCAGAAAAAGCGAAGGAGTTAGGCGCTAAAGCCGTTATTAACCCTATGGAAGAGGATGCTGTTCAACGTCTTCTTGAATATACGAACGGCGGAGTAGATGTGGCCTATGAAGTTACGGGAGTTCCGGCTGTTTTACAGCAATGCATTGATTCCACGACATTCGAAGGTGAAACGGTTATCGTATCTATTTGGGAAACAGATGCTTCAATTCTTCCGAATAATATTGTATTGACGGAAAGATCTGTGAAAGGAATCATTGCCTATAGAGATATTTTCCCAGCTGTAATGGAATTAATGAATCAAGGTTATTTTCAGGCGGACCAACTTGTTACGAAGAAAATAGCCCTTGATGATATAGTATCTGAAGGCTTTGAGGCGTTAATGAAAGAAAAAAATCAAATTAAAATTTTAGTGAAACCTTCTAACTAAAAGGAAAAGAGGCGTTCTGGCACAGCAGAATTCCTCTTTTCTGTTTTGTTTTATCCCGGATCAACTGGCAGTAAATCCTCGATTGGTTCAACTAACGATCATTGGGGGAAAGTGGAACGCAGACTAAAAACGCCACGTCCTGTGGCAACGTCTGCGTGACGTACATCTTGTACGCCTAAACCCCCAATGAATGAAGTTTCACTTTATAACTCAGCAGCTTGTAATGCAACAAGTCCAAGTGTTTTTGCTGCTGCAAGCATCGCTTTCTCATTGATATCAAATTTTGGATGATGGTGGGGAAACGGCACAGACAGATTTTCAGGTTTGGCGCCGGTAAAAAAGAAGGTTCCTTGTACATTTTTTAAATAATAAGCAAAGTCTTCTCCAGTCATCTCTGGAACGGACTCTTCTACAAGATCTATTTCTGGGATCTCTTTCGCACATTGGACAAGCAACTCTGTTTCCTCGTCATGATTTTCAACGGCAGGATAACCTTTATAGTAATGAAATTCAAAGTCGCAATCGGCTGCATGGCAAGTGCCTCTTGTTATTCTCTCTAATTCCTTTTCGATCATCTCTTGCATTTCGGGTTTAAAAGTGCGGACTGTCCCGCCAAGGATTACCTGATCGGCAATCACATTAAAGGAATTTTCTGCCCGAAAATAGCCAATCGAAAGAACGGCAGATTCAATCGGATCTACTTTTCTACTAACAATTTGTTGTAAATTCATCACCAATTGAGAGGCAATGACGATGGAATCTTTTGTTTTATGTGGTTGCGCACCGTGACCGCCGTAACCATTAATTTTAATTTCAAATCGATCCGCTGCTGCCATAATCGGCCCCTTTCGATAAGCGACTGTACCATATGGAACGGTTGCCCATAAATGAGTACCAAAAATGGCATCCACACCATCCAAACAGCCATCCTCAATCATCGGCTTGGCACCACCTGGTGAAAGTTCTTCTGCGTGTTGGTGGATGAATACGTAATTTCCTGCAAGCTCTTCCCGCATTTCAAAAAGGATTTTAGCGAGTACGAGGAGGATTGCCATATGTCCATCATGGCCGCAAGCATGCATGACACCAGGTGTTGTCGATTGAAAAGGAAGTCCAGTTTCCTCTTGAATAGGCAGAGCATCAAAATCAGCTCGTAATGCAATCGTCTTCCCAGGTTTCCCACCGCTTATTTTTGCTACAATTCCATTGCCACCCACACCTGTACGAATATCCGTTATCCCCAAATTCTGATAATATTTCGCAATATAGGCGGCTGTCTTTTTTTCTCGAAAGGAGAGTTCGGGGTGTTGGTGAAGGTATCTTCGGATTTCAACCATCTCATCGTAACTTCGGTTCAATTTTTCAAATAATTGCTCTTTCATTTTTGCACCACGCCCCTGACTATCGTATTTTATAGATTATTATATCAGTATTTTTATAGCGAATGTTCAGAAAGTCTGTAATTCCTTTGTTAAAAAATTTCGCGTTATAAAAGACTAACCCGGAAAGTCAAGAGCTCTCCGGGCTAAATGAATCCTCTTCTATCTCTTCTTCAGAAACGGTAAACGTATGCGTATAAGGAGGGGTCGAGAAAATATTCCCTAGGTGTTGATGAATTTGAAATTGGGCGAAAGTGGTGGAGTTTTCCCAACGTACATAGTGCCTTTCACTTTGCCACATCGTCATGATGATATAAACTTCACTTGATAATGGGCGTAAGATTCGTGCCGCTAATAACCCTTCTTCCTGTTCAATGAACGCTAGTTTATTTTCAAAGTTATACTCAAATAATGGTCTGTTTTCGTCGCGAACGGATACATAATGGCATGCTACAAACCCTTCGTTAGTGAAATGACCAAGCGCATCCATCACTTCATACTTACGTGGTGATTGGAAGAGCGAACGTTTATCTGTTTCATGCCATAATTCTGCTGTACGTATGTTTTGCATGAGCATCATTTTTTCGTTCGGATGTTTTTCCTCAAGCTTTTTTAAATATGAATACGTACCAGCCGTAATATACATATACATTCTATCACTCCCTCTCTCATCATCACTAGGTGCTAATCTTGGTGTATTTTACCCATTGTTCATGAACTTGAAACGATTAATCTTGGCTGTAGGTTTAAAGTCTTCCGCAATATGGACAAAATATGAATAAAAGTAACAATGAAATAGAACAAATTTATGACAAGGGGTACTAGTTGCTATACTTTGCTTACTAAAAATAATATAGTTAGGATAACCACTTAATAATAATTCTAAGGGGATGTTCAAAAAGTCCGGTAAAAATGACACTGCGAATTTCTTCGTTGGCTTGTTTCTGTGCTGCTCATGTATTTAAAAGCATACATTCCGCTGCTCGAAACTACGCCGCCTCGAACTTCTTGGTCCTTTTTATCCTCCTTTTTGAACACGCACTCTAAGTAAATTATAGCATGTTTGCGAAAGGCGGAATTATATATTCATGAGAAAAATAATAAATGATACATTTTTGCGGGCAGCAAGGGGAGAGGAAACGGAACATGTGCCTGTTTGGTATATGCGCCAAGCTGGTCGATCACAGGCTGAGTACCGTAAATTAAAAGAAAAATATTCTTTATTTGAGATTACGCATCAGCCTGAGTTATGTGCATATGTCACAAAACTTCCAGTTGATATGTACAATGTCGATGCAGCGATCCTTTATAAAGATATTATGACTCCACTTCCAGCATTAGGAGTCGATGTTGAAATAAAAAGTGGAATCGGACCAGTTATTGATCAACCGATCCGTTCGAAAGCAGATGTTGAAAAGTTAGGGGAAATAAATCCAGAGCAGGATATTCCTTATATATTAGACACGATCAAGCTCCTAACAGAAGAGCAGCTAACCGTTCCTTTAATTGGCTTTGGTGGTGCACCTTTTACTTTGGCAAGCTATATGATTGAAGGAGGTCCTTCGAAAAATTATCATAAAACGAAAGCTTTTATGTATGCTGAACCTGTTGCTTGGTTCCTTTTAATGGACAAGCTTGCGAATATGACGGTTCGCTATCTAAAAGCACAAGTACAGGCAGGCGCTAGCGCTCTACAGATTTTTGATTCATGGGTTGGAGCATTAAGCCGAGCAGATTATCAAACCTATATTAAACCGACAATGGAAAAAATCTTTACAGAGATGAAAGAAGTCAATGTACCAATGATTCTACATGGTGTAGGAGCTAGTCATCTCGTGTTGGAATGGAATGATTTGCCCCTTGATGTAGTTGGATTAGATTGGAGATTACCGATTTCAGAAGCTAGAAAACTGGGAGTCACCAAAGCTGTACAAGGAAATCTTGATCCCGCTGTATTAATCGCTGATTGGTCGACGATTGAAGCAAAGGCCAAAGAAATACTTGATCAAGGAATGGAACAACCAGGTTTTATTTTTAACCTCGGTCATGGTGTGTTTCCAGAGGTAAATCCCGAAGTATTAAAAAAATTAACGGATTTTGTTCATGGTTATAGTAAAAAGTAAAAGCAGTCATCATTAACGAGGAGTGAAGGAAATGAGTAAGAAAAAAATGGGTTTATTAGTAATGGCATATGGAACCCCGTACCATGAAGAGGACATTGAGCGTTATTATACGCATATTCGACATGGCCGAGCTCCTTCAAAAGAAGCACTAGAAGATCTACAAAATCGCTATCAAGCCATTGGTGGAATCTCTCCATTAGCTAAAATTACAGAACAACAAGCATATGGTTTGCAAGATCATTTAAATGAGATTCAAGATGAAATTGAATTTAAAACGTATATTGGCCTAAAGCATATTGAGCCGTTTATAGAAGATGCCGTTCAGAAAATGCATGAAGATGGAATAGAAGAAGCTGTTTCTATTGTACTTGCGCCACATTTTTCTACTTTTAGTGTCGAGTCTTATAATCAGCGAGCAAAAGAGACAGCGGATAAATGTGGGGGACCAACAATTACATCCATTGAGAGTTGGTATAATGAACCTAAATTTATCCAGTTCTGGGCAAATGAAGTAAAAGCGATTTATGAAAATATGAATGAGAATGAACGAGAAGCAGCTTGCTTGATTGTTTCAGCCCATAGTCTTCCAGAAAAGATATTAGAATTTGGCGATCCATACCCAGAGCAGCTAAAAGAAACGGCTAAATTGATAGCCGCAGCAGCAGGAGTGGCAAATTACCATGTCGGCTGGCAAAGTGAAGGAAACACACCAGATCCATGGCTAGGACCTGATGTGCAAGATTTAACGCGCGAACTTTTTGAAGACAAGGGATATAAAGCATTTGTTTATATTCCAGTTGGTTTTGTCTCTACCCATTTGGAAGTCCTCTATGATAATGATGTGGAATGTAAAGTGGTTACAGATGAAGTGGGAGCAGCTTATTACCGTCCTGCTATGCCAGATGCACAGCCTGAATTTATTGATGTATTGTCTACTGTTGTTCTCAAGCATCTCGGAAAAAAATAATGGATCGATAAAGTAGGCGATGGTTTTATGAATCAACGAAAGAAAAAAGTGGTCATAGTCGGTGGAGGGATCACCGGCTTAACTTCCGCTTTTTATTTGAATCGAGCAATTAATCAATATCAATTGCCGATTGAATTGACACTTATTGACGCAAATCATCGATTAGGCGGTAAGATACAGACTGAATATAAAGATGGTTTTGTGATTGAAAAAGGACCTGATTCCTTTCTGGAACGAAAGCCAAGTGCTAAGCAACTAGTACAGGATGTGGGCTTGGGACATGACCTTGTAAGGAATACCGCAGGGAAAAGGCATATAGTTGTAAAAGATCAAATGTATCCTATGCCTGATGGGGCTATTATAGGGATTCCTACGAAATTTGGGCCGTTTTTGAAAACGGGTCTTTTTTCGGTACAAGGAAAAGTGAGAGCAGCTTGTGATTATGTTTTGCCACGATCTAAAGTGGAAGGGGATCAATCGATTGGGAGTTTTATTAGGAGGAGATTAGGTGATGAGGTTGCGGAAAACTTAGTGGAACCTCTATTATCGGGCATTTATATTGGTGATATGGACCAGTTAAGTCTTCTCTCTACCTTTCCGCAATTTTATGAAGCTGAGCAGGAACACCGGAGCTTAATTCGTGGATTAAAGAAAATGTCTCAAGCAGCTTCGGAAGGTACCTTAACGAGCAAAAACCAAGGTGTTTTCCTGACACTTAAAAACGGTTTACAATCACTGGTTGAAGCGATTGAAACGCAGCTTATGGATGTGACGATTCTAAAAGGCGTTTCAGTAAAAGAATTAAAAAAGGTGAAAAACGCCCATTATGAATTAAGCTTAAATGATGATGAATCACTGCAAGCCGATGGAGTGATTCTTGCTCTTCCACATGCAATGATGGCAGAACTAATGCCAGCTAAAAAATATTTAAGGGACTATACAGACATGCCAGCTACAACAGTGGCAACGGTAGTCACTGCCTTTAAAGAGGATGCTGTTAATCTAGCAGATGGTGTAGGTTTTGTTGTATCAAGACATAGTGATTATACGATTACGGCCTGTACGTGGACCCATAAAAAATGGCCGCATACGGCTCCGAAAGGGATGGCCTTACTACGTTGTTATGTAGGACGCATAGGAGAAGAAACGGTTGTTGACTTATCAGATACAGAAATTGAAGAAATAGTTTTAGAGGATTTGAAGAAAACATTAAATATAACAGCCAAACCAGAATTTTCCATCGTGACAAGGTGGATGAAGGCTTTTCCACAATACAATGTAGGACATCATCGGCGAATGAATGAGATGCATGAATCGCTAAGTAAAGATATGCCCGGTGTGTTTGTGACCGGAAGTTCATGTGATGGTCTTGGATTACCGGACTGTATCACGCAAGGAAAAATGGCTGCTAAAAAAATGAGAGCGTATTTTGAGTAATTTTGGTTATGATCAAGTTGTATGGATAGTAAAATCTTTATTTGCGCTTAGTTTAAAAAAACAATAGCCAAGCAAAGAACAGTTTAACGTTCTTTGCTTGGCTTTTAATGTTTTAGAGCGGACTTAATATCTTTTAGTATTTGTTTGTAAGGTACATCCTGATCTCCTGGATAATCACTAATAACCTCACCATTTTTATTTATAAGGAAAAATCTTGTACCATGGATGACTTGGTCATCATCTTCTGGTTTGACGACCCATTCTTTGAAATTCTTAAGCGCATAATCTTCAATTTCTTTTTGGCTATAGCCCGTTAGAAAATGCCAAGTTGAGAAATTGGCTGCAAATGATTCTGCATATTTTTTTATGTCTTGGGGAGTATCAACCTCTGGATCTACACTGAACGAGACAAAATGCACTTCATCTAGTCCCGCATCCTCTGCTTGCTGTTGAATATCACTCATGTTGGCTGTCAAGGTGGGGCAGATGGTTGTGCAATTCGTAAAAAATAAATTGGCAACCCATACTTTACCCTTCAAGTCCTCAAGCCCAAAGCTTTGTCCATCTTGATCTGTATATTGGAAATCTTCTAACGGCCGTCCTTCTTTAGCTGAACAACCTGCGATGACTAATAAACAGGATAATAAAAATAACAATCCATACTTTTTCAATAAAAAAACCTCCAAACCGTCCATACTCTCATTATAGCCAAAAATACGCAGTGATTGGGTATTTATACAATCTGTTCAGAAACTTTTCATTTATTATCAACAAAATCTTTAAAATTTGAGATAAAAAGAACTCGCAACGAATAAAGCGTTTACGAGCTATGGCTTTGCTGTTTTGATTTTGAATTTTTCGGAGCTTTTTTCGTTACGCTCTTTTTTTCTCTTCTTGTGCCGGTTAAGCGGTATACAATATAATTTATTACTTCTTCGAAAATTGCTAGCATTACAAATGGTGCAAGAATAAGTAAAATCCATTTCCACATTTAGATCACCTTTTATGAAAAGTAAATTTGAAAGTCTATTATTATTCATACCTTTTATTTTATTATTTTAACATGAAGTTCGGGTAAACAATTATATATTTTTCAAGAATAAAAAAGCAATCGTCTTTTTTTAAAAGATAAGAAAGTATAAATTTTGGCTAATGCTTGATCCAGCTCCAGGCGCCATCGGCTCGAGGTCAAATAACCTGAACCAAAGAAAGGCAAAAAAGCGCCTTTCTTTGGTTCAGAACATTTGCTTGTCGCCGATAGGCGGGCGCCTTGCGCTTTTCTTATGATCGACAAAAAAGAAAACTGTCATGTATGAACATGACAGGCTTATTTTGAATCCCTCACTGGCTTTACTGTGACAATATTTAATTTATTTACCTTTTTACATCCGTCTAAATCAGTTTCACTTAATAAACCTAAATCTAGGGCAGACTTGATTTTTTTATCGTCAGGCTTTTTTTGAATTAATTCATTTAGATGAAGAGCTTCCAGTCTTTTCACAGTTTCTTCTTGTTCATATTTTTCTATCGTACGAATTTGTCTTTGCAGTTTATATTCATCCATTATTACTTCCCCCTTCTCGTGATATCCAACAGATAGGTCGAAGTAATGATTAAATGCTTTTTTTAACTCGTCTAACTGTTCTTCTATTCTTTTTTTCTGTTGATTTAACTGATTATAACGTACAAGCATCTCTTTTGTAATTAGGGGATTAAGGTCAGCCATCAACATCGCTCCATTCCAGATTCAATTATATAGAAACATATGGGAGCGAAAGGAAGTTTATGCTAAGGATAAAATTGTAAAACTAGGAAGTCGTGAAATATATCCTTTTTCCTATGTTATTCAATAGAAAAACAGGAGGAATATCGTTCTTTTTACCCGAATTTTCCTGAATCAATCGCTAATGAACTTTTGATGACGTATACTGTACGTTGATTATTGGTAAAGGAAAATTTTAACTGCTGGATAAAGGAAATGGTTTTAGGGAGGTTTTGCAGTGAAGAAGTTTTTACGGGTCGTTGGAAAAATCATCTTCATCTTATTTACGGTGTTTGTTGCCTCATCTCTACTGATTGTTGGGGGTATCTGGGGCTATCAAAAATACAAAGATTATCAACTAGAAAAATATTTAAAAGCTTTACCAGAGGATCCGACGATTTCTACCGATTTGACGGTTAAGTTACATGGTGATGAAAAAATTGGCAAGCAAAAAATGACCATTAAAGAAAAAGTGGATGCCGGTTTAAATCCATATGTCGCTGATACATCAGGGAATGGAATATCGGATTGGGATGCAATTCATACCTATCACACAGACCCAAAAAAGTTTTCAACTGCTGATGATGGGATTAGTGATCTGGCTAAAATTAAAGAAGGGCTTGACCCAACAAAACCATTGGATAAAGATACGATCGATGAATTTAGTATTGAAGATGAAAAATTGGATGTAGCCATACATACGAATGATTTAAATGCGAAGTATCATTCATTTATTGAATCCTATCAGCAAGATGAGCTAGATGCTATTTATGAACCTGTTCGAGAGCCTGTACAATTTTTTAATTACACCGGGGAAGTAGAGTTGAAACTTCCCGAAGGAGTAAAAAATAAAAAGAAATTAAAGGCCTTTTATTTTGATTTTGATAAGGAAGATTTTGTTGAAATTAAAAAACAGCGTGTAGAAGATAATGCGATTTTTGCCACGATTAATGATTCATTCCCGGTCTATATCCTTGATCCAGATACCTATGAAAGAATTGAAAAGTATTATTATTTCCGTGTGTCTGGGTTTCAATTTAGCCGGGCAGTTGCCGGTTTCGATCATAAAGTGTTTATTTTTAAACGTGCTTGGCGTGATAGTGATGACTTCGTGGAAGACAAATATGAAGATGAGGAATATGGGATTACAGAATTGTCGATTGGGACAATCGGACCTATTTCTGCGGCTTTTTTAGATGGTGTGTACGCCCTATTAGATAAGGTTTTCGCGCCATTGGATGGGACAGATGGGGATTGGTTGGCCCGCGCCCTCCTTGATTATGGGACAGTTATGGGGACCCCTGATTATGTAAAAAAATATTCGATGCCGTGGATTTTTGATGAAGAATTTCATCAGGAAGAGGTATATTCTGCCAAAGTGATTGACACCGGCTTTCTTTCCAACTCGAACGCCTTCCGTTTCGGTAATATGTTAACCCCACTTGGGGATGGAGGAATTTGTGCTGGCATTGTTCGTGTCATTGAACGAGTGTTTAATCATGAAGAAATCGAAAAGGAGCTAAGTTATAAACCAGAGACAGTTAAATCTTGGTTAAGAGAGTATTTGGGCAGTGCTGGATATAAAACGTTATCCTATAACTTAGAACCACAATTAGATCAATATTCTTTCTTAGAGGATGGGTATCTTTATGGCTACCGCTTTACGGATGAGCAAATTTCCTATATTGGGAAAGAGAAATATGTTGATGATTACGTGATTGATCCTAGTAAAATAGCTGAGCCTGATCAAACACTAGTAAAAATGTTAGAAACCCAGTGGATCTATGCCAATGAAATTATAAATTATAAGACTAAACCTTATGATTCTTCGAATATAACCATTTTAGATCAAGTGGAGGACGCTTTAGCAAACGGAAATATAGTGTATGCCTCCTTGCATAAAGATTCAGGTGGGCATGCTGTGAATATCTATAAAATGGAATATGACGAATTTGATCCTAATCTAATCCGCTTGTACGCTTATGATTCGAATTTTCCATATGGCCGATTAAAACAAGAGAAAAAGCGAGAATTGTTTATGAATATCTATAAGAAAAAAAGGAATACAGCGGATGGGGTAGAGGAATATTTCCAATTTGACTATACGCCATTTTCAAGTAAGAACTATTCCTACAATAATACAAAAAACAATCATGAAATTCGTTTCTTTGTCAATGATCAAGCTTTAAAAGGGAAATAACAGAAGGGGATGTCTAAAAAGTCCCTAAAATAAATCAGGTGGAGAGAAACGATTTGTTTTTCTCCACCTGATTTTGTGTTTTTATGGTTTTTCCCTGAAAATAGTAGGCGAGTGCCTGCCACTTTCAGGA